>NZ_JCAFYN010000018.1:0-69383 GCF_059374735.1 Enterococcus sp. GPZ-007
CCAGCAACATTACAAAAAAATTAGACTTGTCATTGACTTTTCATTTTGCGTCTGATAGGTTAATAAAAAAGAATAGATTTTGACTCGATCAATCAGTTGAGTTTAGTTAAGGCGTTTAGAAGTTACCCCTTATGCATGGAGCAAATCCTGCATATGCGTAACCTCTAAGCGCCTCTTTTTAAGGTTAAGACTATGAAAAGTTTTTTAGGAGGTGCCTATATGGGGAAGGATATGACGCAGGGAAATATTGTGAAGGTGTTACTATTGTTTACGATTCCACTGGTACTTAGTGGGTTGTTTCAACAATTATTCAATTGGGTAGATGCCTTTATTGTTGGGAATGTTGAAGGGGAGCTGCCACTTGCATCGATTGGGGCTACCACAGCGGTTTATAATTTATGTATTACCGCCATCATTGGCTTTACCTCTGGCTTGTCTGTTTTGTCTGCTCAACAGCATGGTAGAAGAGAATATTGGAAAATGCGGGAAACATTGTTCTCGTTCATGGTTATCTTAGGAGGAATTTTCCTGTTTGTCGCCTTATTGGGGATCGCTTTTACCACCTCAATTGTGGAAATCTTGAATACGCCTGAGAGATTGACGGCGATAGCCAGTCAGTATCTGAAAATAATGCTTGTTGGGGTGCCTTTTTTGGTAATTTATAATGTTTATACTGGTGTATTAAGAGGGGCCGGGGACAGTAAAGCACCGTTTGTCTCGATCATTATTTCTTCATTGGCTAATGTGGTTTTAGATATCTTTTTTGTGGCGATTCTTCGTCAGGGAGCGGCTGGTGCCGCCGTGGCTACAGTCATTTCGCAAATAGCGATGACTCTTTACATCATTTTGTATACGGAAAAGACGTATCCTTATTTGAAGTATCGCTTAGAGAAGAAAATATTCGTGAGAAGCAATCTGGCAAAAGGGACACAGTTTGGTGTGCCGCCAATGATCCAGGCTAGTATCAGCTCTGTAGGGAATATCGTTCTTCAACGATTTATGAATGGCTTTGGCGAGCAAACCATCGCAGCGATAACGACTGCTTATCGCGTAGATTCGGTGATTTTTTTACCCATCGTAAATTTTGGTTCAGGAGTTGCGACGGTGGTAGCTCAAAATATCGGTGCAGAAAATGAAGCGCGAGCGAAAAAGGCCTTGAAAATCGGTCTAATTATGATTGCGATTATCTCGCTGTGTATCTCGGTTTTTATCTTTTTCTTCGGTGAAAATCTGTTAGCGCTATTTGGGCTCTCATCTGGTTCAGTTGCTATTGGGAAAACATTTTTCCGAACATTGGCTCCGTTTTATCTCATTTATGGCTTTTCAATGGTTATTCGAGGATATGTTGAGGGCTGCGGAGATATGGTTTTTTCAAGTGTCGCAGGGGTCAGTTCCTTAATTTTCAGGATCGTTGCTTCGTATCTTTTCGTTCATGTATTCGCAAGTAGTATTATTGCGATCGCGGAAGGCTTTTCTTGGATCATTTTGCTGGCGATCTACATTATTCGTTACTGGAAAACAGAGTCAAGAAAAAGACGAAAAGTGAAATTGGTGCGGAGGCAAAAAAGTTGAGGCATGATTGTATCTGATAAGTAAATAAAAAGTTGTTTCGGTGTATCAACCTATTTTCAAAGTTATAAACCCGATTATCGCATAGAGATAGTCGGGTTTTTGATAGCGTTGGATTGTTCAAACGAATTTTGTTAAGTCCATCTCGTATCAATAAAGGTTCGGCTAACCAGAAAATCCACTCTCGTTAGATGCAATTCTTCAATGATCAAAGTCTCTAATTCTGAAGTAGAAAGGGTAGTACTGACTCTATAAAGCTTTGTTCCATAATTGGTCCATTCACCTACATAAAGTAATGCTCCAACACCGCGAATATCAGGCTTTCCATAATTAAAAAGAACCATCAAGTCCTCAATATACTTTCCATCATTGGTGAAGGAAATTCGCTCCTCATCATGATCAATCGCTCGTCCGATTTTCTCGTATAAGGCAAGAGGTTCACGCCCCCATATATCCGCTTTGTCTACTTTCTTTTCATTTGTTGCTGGCTTTTTTCTAAAAAACATGGGATCACTCCATTTCAGCTAATACAAAAAAATTATACGAACTCAAACGGCAGGATTCTGTGGCCATAGATAAGATTAATTATACTGGAAAGTCAAATTCGAGTAGGAAATATTTTCATTTTGTAACAATCTATGACGAAAGAAACATCGTTTTTCTTGGTATTTATATCTTGCGAGGGTAATTCTATAATCCATTTCGGTCTGTGAAAATCAAAAAAATGTTCTAGAGAAAAAAATTTTCCAAAGGCGTCTTTATCCAAAAGTTATTCTAAAGCTTCTTGATAGCTTTTTCCCCAATCCTCCATTTGGCGCATGACAGGGACAAATGTCATCCCCAACCTACTCAAGCGGTACTCAACTTTTGGCGGAACAGTATTGTAGACTGTTCGCATGATTAATTGATCCTGAAGAAGCTCCTTTAAATGCTGGGTAAGCATTTTTTGGGTGAGGTTCGGATCATCAAAGGCTGATTTCAATTCATTGAAGCGCATAACTGTGTTTTCAGCTAAGAACCAAATAATAGACAGTTTCCATTTTCCAGCCATAACTCTTTGGGTAGTGACGAGGGGACAGGAATTCTCCCAATCTTCTTTTTTCAGGATCAACACTTCTTTCCATAGGCACTTTTTTGTAAGTATACCACAATAAAGTGCCTTCTTGTTTGAGCGCAGAGTGCTCCGTTATACTTAAAAAACGTAATAACAACGAGAAAGGGTTGAGTAAAATGGAGAAAATAGCTTTAGGAAATTCCATACAGGTGAGTAAAATTGGATTGGGTGCGATAAATTTTGGAACAAAGCTGGCAGAGGATAAGGCACATGTGCTACTTTCAGAATATATGGAACTAGGTGGAAATTTCGTTGATACTGCCAACAATTATGCTGTTTGGAATGGTGGCGATGGTGGGGAAAGCGAGCGTACGATCGGTGCATGGCTTCGCCAAACCAATCGCAGAAAAGATGTCGTTATAGCAACAAAGGTTGGCGCGTTATCAACAGGTAAAGGATTCAGCAAAATGGAAGGATTGAAACGGGAAGTCCTTCTTTCCTCAGTTGAAAGGTCGTTGAAAAATCTCCAAACTGACAGTATTGATCTTCTTTATTTGCATGTCGATGATTTCTCCGTTCCTCAGGAAGAGGTGATGGGAACATTGGCAGAGCTGGTTCAGCAAGGCAGGGTTAAAGAAATCGGCTGCAGTAATTTCTATAGTTGGCGAATCGAACATGCACGCCGAATCTGTCAGGAAAACGACTGGCCGTTTTTCAGTGCTGTCCAGCAAAAACACAGCTTTTTATCACCATCAGCTAGCGCTGATTTGTTTCCGCAAGTGGCAATGAACAAAGATATGGAAAGATATCTTCAAATGTATCCACAATTAAAGCTGGTGGCTTACTCGCCGTTACTTAAGGGCCAATTCAACACGGATGAAATTCTGCAAAAAGAATATGATTCACTAGAGAATCGTGAGCGGCTACAAAAACTAAGAGCAATACAGAAAAATCCAAATAAATGGGTACTGGATCACCTTACTAGTCAATTTGGTGGTAGTGTGGCACTGGTTACGACATCGTCCGTACAGCATTTACGGGAAGTCATGTAATAGGGGGTCCCTAATTTTTTCTATGCTACAATTGAGGGACAAGAATGTAGGAGAAGAAAATGGTTGGGATCATACTAGCAAATCCCGATGATTTTCAGAGTGTTCGGGATGATCTTACAGGCAAAGGCATCAAAAAGAAATGATTCGAAAAGTGATCGAAACAGCACGGGCAATGAACTTGAAAGCAATTCGTCTCGATGTTCTTGCTGGGAATACACCAGCCGAAAGAGTCTATCTTAAAATGGGATTCAAGTATCTTGAGACAATCAAAATGTTCTATGCGGATATTGGCTGGACAGAATTTAAATTATACGAATATGTTGTATAAATTGTTGATTATAGGTGGAGTATAAAATGACTATTGAAGAAATAAAGCAAGCTTTAGGAAAAAAGGCAATTACTTTTTCTGTCGGAGGATTTCAACCGTCGTTTGATTTAAGTGAAAGTTGGATTGGAAAAGTAGATTTATTTAACGAAGACGAGAGCGTTCCTGTAGATGATGAGGGGGCGCAAATGATTCCGTTGATGCAATTGAATTTAGAAAATCTATCATTTGTTCCTGAGTCGCTGAAAGATATAAAGCTTTTAACTATTTTTGTTTCACAAAATTTGCCGTGTGACATCACTCCGAATGGTTCTAATTGGGTAGTGAGAGAATATCGAGATTTGAGCAAGCTTCAGAAAAAAGAGTTTTCTAATCCTTTCGTTCAGTTCAAACCATTCCCTTTGAAACCGACCGTTATTCTTGAAGATTTTCCAATATGGGACGACTCATACAGCTTTCCCCAAAATATTGCGTATGAAATCCTGCGTTTAGAAGATGAGGAAATCATTGAGAATTATTTTGATACGTTTGATATTCAATACGAGCACAAATTAGGCGGTTACCCAACTTATTGTCAGTCGGGCATTTATTTTGGAGAAGGCTTTGAGTTTGTTTTACAAATCATGTCTGACGAAAAAGTTGGGTTTTCGGTGGGCGACGCGGGTATTCTTTTTATGGCTAAGAACAAGGAAACTGGTGAGTGGCGGTTGTATTGGGATTGTTACTGACATAATCATCATTGACAAAAGAGCGGACGACAATGTTTTTAAATCGGCTGCAAAAAGATTGGAAGAGTTAGGTTTTAGATAGAATAAAACGATTTGAGTTAGGATTAAATTTTTTCCTAGCTCTATTTTTGTATGTTTTTGATTTCTCACCTAATACAATACAAAAAAGCCTCCCAAAATCGATCAATTGATGTTGGTTTCCCGACCGCATCACAATCGAATTTAGGAGGGTCCTTTTATACAAAAGGCTAATTAAAGTGTAGCACATCTGAAACGGTGTTGAAAGCGACGATTATGCAATCGGATCACGTTTTCTTGGCGAATGGCCATAAACTTGTCGATAGACTTTCGCGAAATAGGAGGCGTTGCAGTAACCGAGAATCTCAGCTATCTCGACAATCGAATAAAGAGAATCCTGGAGGAGGCGCTGTGCTTCTTCCATTTTTGCAGTGCGGATGTAATCAGTGATCGATGTACCCACCTCTTCTTTAAAGCGATTCGATAGGTAGTTGGGATTCAGATCAATAGCTTGAGCAATCTCCTTCAATGTGAGCTTTTTATAAACATTTTGCTGGATGTAGCGCAAAGCACGCACGATTGGCAACGAATAGGATTCACTACGGCCTTCTGCAACCAAGGAGCTGTAATGAGTGATGATTGTCGGAATAATCTCTACCCAGTCTCGGACATCTTCTGTTTTTTCGATCTCCCGAATGTAGTAATCACTCAAGGCATAGCAGCGAATGTCGTTTGCGCCTAAATCAGCAGCATGCCGACAGATTGCCGCAACGAAACAAATATAATTGTTCTTAGCACTCCGTTTTGGCTGCTCGGCAAGGTCGAAGTGCTCCAGCTTTAATGGAACTTCGGATAGTTCAGTATTCAAATCTAATAAGAGATAGTCATAAAGATTGCGCTCCCATTTCCGCGAATAATGGCTATAGCCAGAAGTCAGCATTTGCCGAACTGTGCGTGAGGCTTGATGAATATTCATAAAATCACCTGTAATTTATGTTCTAAATCTGTAAATTCTATTCTAAGTATAGCTCGATTTGGTATACGATTACAACATGAACATAATTGAACTTCAAAGATCATTGTTTTTTGATTAAGTAAAGAAAGGTGAGAATTATGACAGTATTTAAAGAGGATTTTTTGTGGGGTGGATCGGCATCAAGCATGCAGACGGAAGGCGCTTGGAATGAAGGAGGAAAAGGTGTAACTAATTATGACAGCGGTGATTCCATGATGAGTAATGACGGGGACTGGGCAACTGCTATCGATTTTTATCATCGTTATCCTGAAGACATTAAATTATTGGCGGACATGGGCTTTACTGCTTATCGTACTTCTCTTAGCTGGGCTCGGATCTTACCCGACGGAGAGGGTGAAGTGAATCAAGAGGGCCTGCTTTTTTACGACAGAGTAGTGGATGAGCTGTTGAAAAACGGCATTGAACCAGTGATTTGCTTGAATCATTTTGATATCCCGGTGGCGTTATTGAAAAAATACGGTGGTTGGCATGCGCGAGAAGTTTATGAGGCCTTCAAAAAATATGCACGGATCGTTATCCAGCATTTTGGTCAGCGGGTGAAAACCTATTTCGCCTTTAATGAACAAAATGGAAGCGTTCTTCTATCCGCCTTATCTCCAGATAAGAGCTTGTCACCAGAGGAGCAACTCAGCCATGTGAACCTGACCCATCATCATCAATTCATGGCTTCAGCAGCAGTTTGGCAGTATGTCCATGATTTGGTCCCAACTGGAAAAGTCGGTGGGATGGTGAATTATATGCCGTTTTATCCGAAAACCAGCAAGCCGGAGGATGTATTGGCAGCCCAAGAATTGAATCAAGCTTATAATTTCGATGCGCTGGATATTTTCGCTCATGGGAAATACCCAGAACGCCTCTTGGCTACATGGAAGAAGAGTGGCTTTGTTCCTTCCTCCGAGGATCTGGCGGAGCTTTCCAAAGCGAAAATGGATTTCATTGCCCATAGCTACTATCAATCAGCGGTCGTTCAAGGCGGTGCGGATGTGAAGACGCAGCTGATGGGTCTCATGTCTGGAAAGTCGGACAAAAATCCGTATCTCAAGGTCACCGAATGGGGATGGACAGTGGACCCTGTGGGACTGCGAATCTGTGTTAAGGAAATCTATGATCGCTATCAATTACCCGTCTTTACAGTCGAGTGTGGGATCGGTGTCAACGAAACATTGAATGAAAAAAAGACAGTGGAGGATGATTATCGCATTGATTATTTCCGCGATCATATCCAGCAGCTTAAATTGGCAGTTGAGGAAGACGGTGTGGATCTGATGGGATTCCTGACATGGGGTCCGATTGATATCTTGAGTTCGCAAGGAGATATGAACAAACGCTACGGCTTTGTCTACGTTGATCGCACGAATACTGATCCAAAGGAATTGAAAAGATATAAGAAGAAAAGCTACAGCTGGTTCAAGCAGGTGATTGCGTCTAACGGAGAGAATTTGTAATTTACTGATCTGCATTCGTTCCCCTCTTTTTAAATGACAAAAAATCAGATATGCTGGTATTTAGAGATGTACCGGCATAGTCAAAATTAAAATGATAACGGATTCAATGTCAGTCCGCAGTATTCAATGAAAATAAAGGAGAAGAAAGATGGATAAACTTGTTTTTGACATCGGTGCAACAAATACAAAGTTTGCTTTGATGTCACCAGAGGGCGAGATTTTAACCAGAGAAACAAAACCAACGAATTATCAATCAATAGAAGACTATCTTAAAACGATGGTCAGCATTGTTCAAAATTATCGAGAGAGCGCCGATGGCATCTTGATTAGTACGAATGGGCGAATGAAGCTTGACGGCACGACGTATCGTGCCTATGTGAATCATGTCCTGGAAGGTCTCGATCTAAAGGCAGAAATGGAAAAACGTTGCCAGCTGCCTGTCACGGTAATCAATGACGGATCAGCCGCGGCGATCGGTGAATGGTGGAAGGGTGCAGGAAAAGAAACCGATGATTTACTGGTAATCGTATTAGGCTCTGGCTTAGGAGCAGGCGTAATCATCAACGGAGAGCTTTATGAAGGACCCCATAAAAATGCCGTGGCTCTTTTTAACACGATTACGAATTATGGCAAAAAGGAGTACTCTTTTGCTAGTATGACGACCTCCTTTGTGGCGCAGCTCTATCAGCTAGCGATGGCAAAGGGTGAACCGATGGAGGAGATGAGCGGTGAGCGCTACTTTGAGCTAGTCGGACAAAAAGATCCGATCGCGAACCAGTTGTTCGAGGGCTATTGTCGAGAAATCGCCGTGCTGACCTATAATGCCGCGATGCTGCTGGACATGGATCACATCGTAATTACGGGCGGATTAGCCGACCAGGATCTAGTCATTGAGGGTGTAAATAATAAATTAGCGGAAATCAGTAACAACTATCTAAATGGGCAGCTAGGTCAAATCATTTCCCAGATGCTCATGGATCAAAAAGATGTGACGTTACAGGTGAAAAAGGGCGGATTGACCAGAGAGGCCAATCTCTATGGCGCCTTTTATCATGGATATAAGAAAATGAATGAAAAGGAGTAGACTATACGAATGAGTAAAAATTGGCACACCATTTGGGGATCGACAGCTTCGAATATTACCTTACTTGCTCTTACAGCGGAAAACCACACGCAGCAGCTGTCGGTAAAAAGCAGTATCAATGGTACTGGACTGCGACTCCATTTATGTAATCAATACAATTCGGAAAAAATGATCTTTTCAGAAATCAAAGTCCAAGTAGCAGGCAAAGAACAGACGATGGAAGAAGTAGTAACTTTGAAGGGGCAAGCAGAGATTTGTCTCGAGGCTGGTGAAACTGTCTATTCTGATGAGCTGTCATTATCAGTAAAGGCGGGGGACATTATTCGTGTATCCACCGAGATCGAGCAGGAAATGAAGATCAATGAAGCAGTGATCTGCAGCGATTCTGGCTTGGTAAAAGTAGCGGCTCAAGGGGAGATGCGCTCAGCATTGTCCCCAGGACCGATGCAAATGCCGGAGGAGATGAAGGACTTTAAGTATCTGTACGGGATCAATCGGATAGAAACGAAAGAAGAAGGAATCAAGGAGATTGCTTTCTTTGGAGATTCGATCACACAAATGGGTTTTTGGAGTGAGCCTCTGTCCGTCTTGCTCAATGAAGCGTATCTCGGCAAAATAAGCACCTACAATTGTGGGATTGCTGGTAATCGGGTGCTACATGATTCTCCTCAGGTTGCAGTGGGAATGTTTGGTGAGGCTGCGATCACTCGTTTTGAGAAATCGGTCTTTGGGGAAAGACAGCCAGCCGCTGTGATCCTTCAGATTGGGATCAATGATCTGTGCCATCCTTATGTTTATGATCTGCCTGACCAAATTGTGGATAGTGCGTCCTTGATCGAAGGTCTGACTTCATTGGCGGACACAGCCCATCGTCAACAAGCGAAAATCATTTGTGCGACCTTGCTGCCATACAAAGGCTATGAAACCTGGAACCCAGAAATGGAAGAGGTTCGCCAGCAAGTCAACGATTGGATTCGTAACAATAAAGTTTTTGATGACTATTTTGACTTTGATGAAATCTTAAGAGACGAAGCTGATCATGAAAAAATGCTGGATGGTACACATCGAGGTGATTGGCTACATCCGAACAACAAGGGTGGGATAAAACTCGCCACCAGTCTTGAAATGGAAAAGTTGCTCAAATTGATTTAGCTTTTTGATTTATTCTACTTGAAAAATAAGATAAGAAAAGTGAAGGAATGAGGTGTGCGATAATTTGCTGCACATCTTTTTTGTTTTAAAATTGGCAATTTCTGATTTGAATTTATTCTATCAAAAGTTTTAAGGAGGTAAGCATAGGACGAACATTTTTGTCCTTGAACTTGCGATTATGTAGCGTCTTGGCAAATCCAGTTGAGTCATTTCAACTGGATTTGCCAAGAATTTTACTATTAAAATTGAAGTATATTTTCAAAAAAAAGACAGAAACGATTGACAATACATAGGCGCTCATCTATATTTAAAACATAGATGAACTTCTATGTAAGGAGAGATAGACAATGAATTATGAGGATATGTCCAAAACATTGAAAGCGCTCGCTGATCCGAAACGGCTGAAAATCATCGACCTTTTGTCCTGCGGTAGCTTATGTGCCTGTGATATTTTAGATCATTTTGATTTTACTCAGCCAACCCTTTCTCATCATATGAAGGTCTTGGAAGCAGCAGGCGTCGTGCTGGTTACCAAGAAGGGGACATGGCACCATTATCAGCTGACGGATCAGTTCATCGATCAATTTATGGGTTCAATGATGCAGTTGTTTTCAGATACTGACGATTGCATTTGTAAAACAAATAATTGTAAGTGTAAAGGAAAAAAGAATGATGAAAAAATTGGAACTATTTGAACCAGCGATGTGTTGTTCTACGGGTGTTTGTGGTCCTTCCGTTGATGAGGAGTTGTTAATGGTAACCTCTGTTTTTGAAACGTTCGAAGGCGTTGATTCGATAGAGGCTTCTCGACATAATTTGACCAGCGACCCGGATGCTTTTGTGAACCATCCTACAATTTTGAAGCTGCTTCAGGAAAAGGGAAACGATATTTTACCTGTGACATTGTTAGATGGAAAAGTCGTCAAAGAAGGAGCGTATCCAACTTTGGAGGAGTTTGGTAAATTCGGCGAGGTTCACTTCGTAACACAGGCGGCAAGTAAATCTGGCGGTTGTTGTGGTGGGAAATCCGAGAGTGAAGGCTGCTGCTAATTTTTTGATTGAGCAAGGAGGAGATAGAGTGCTGCAATATATTCCCCAGAAAATGGAATTAACAAAGTATCTATTTTTTACTGGTAAGGGAGGCGTCGGTAAAACTACGGCTGCTTGTGCGACAGCGACCTCTTTAGCACAAGAGGGCAATAAGGTCATGCTAGTCAGCACCGATCCGGCTTCAAATTTACAGGATGTATTTCAAACTACTTTAACCAATAAGCCAACAGAGATCAAGGGGATCGATAGTTTAAAGGTAGCCAATTTTGATCCGATCACGGCTGCGGAGGAGTATAAAGAAAGCATCGTTGGTCCTTATCGCGGGATTCTTCCAGATAGCGCGCTGGTGAACATGGAGGAACAACTATCGGGATCATGTACAGTTGAGATCGCGGCGTTTAATGAGTTTGCCAATTTTCTAACGGATAAAGAAGTGGCGGAACAGTTTGATTATGTGATCTTTGATACTGCGCCAACTGGTCATACCTTAAGAATGCTGCAATTACCTTCTGCCTGGAATAATTTTCTCGATGAAAATACGACAGGAGTATCCTGCTTAGGGCAGCTGTCTGGACTGGGCGACAAAAAGGATATGTATGAAAAAGCAGTGGAAACCTTGACGGATGCTAGTCAAACGGCCTTGATCCTAGTCACTCGCCCGCAAAAAGCACCATTGATCGAAGCAGAGCGCGCGTCAGAGGAGCTGTTGAAATTAGGTATCGCAAATCAAAAATTAGTCGTGAATGGGTTGCTGGAATCCTATGATGATGCTATCTCTCAGGAGATTCATTCAGAGCAACAGAGTGATTTGAGCACTATGCCAGAATCTTTGACGAAATTTGAAACCTATTTTATCCCGCTGCGACCTTACAATGTTACTGGTGTTGATAAACTACAAATTTTGCTGAATGATCAGCAACCTGCCATCGTAGAACAGGAACAAGAATATGCCGAGTTTCCTAAGTTGGATGCGATCGTAAACGAGTTTATTCGCACAAACAAAAAAATTATTTTTACCATGGGCAAAGGCGGCGTTGGAAAGACAACGGTTGCGATCAAAATCGCTGAAAAGCTCGCTCAATCAGGCAAAAAGGTTCATTTGGCGACTACGGACCCGGCTGATCATTTAAACCTATTTCTATCGAATGATTTACCGATCTCAATCAGCCATATCGACGAAGAAAAAGAACTAGAAGCCTACAAAGAAGAAGTTCTTTCAAAAGCTCGGGAAACGATGGAGGCTGATGATGTTGCTTACGTCGAAGAAGACCTCCGATCACCCTGCACGCAAGAAATCGCTGTTTTTCGTGCCTTTGCAGAAATTGTCGATAAGTCGGAAAATGAAATCGTGGTTATCGATACCGCACCAACCGGTCACACATTATTACTGCTAGACTCTACTCAAAGCTATGCCAGAGAAGTTGAAAGAAGCTCGGGAGAAGTCCCTGTTTCTATTCAAAAATTATTGCCTCGACTTCAAAATGAGGATGAAACGGAAGTCTTAATGGTCACACTTCCTGAAACAACGCCTGTCTATGAATCGATGCGCTTGGATGAAGACTTAGATCGCGCGAAGATTGCCCATACTTGGTGGTTAGTCAATCAAAGCATGCTTGCGACAAATACTCAGAATGATATTTTGAAAGCTCGTTCCTTCAATGAATTAGAATGGATCGAAAAGGTAGCTGAACTTTCAAACGGGAAATTCGCTGTTGAAGAATGGCGGCCGAACTTTAGCCCATTAGGGGTTTAATTTTTTTAGTCCATACATAGACGATTGTCTATGTATGGGTTTTTATGTACGTTAGTTTGATTATTAGTGTTTCAACAAAAACTCTTGTATAGTAAAAAATAACCCGAATTATCCAACTTGGAGGCATAATACAATGAAAAAAATTTACTTCTTATGCACTGGCAACTCTTGCAGAAGCCAGATGGCAGAAGGCTTTGCCCATAAATATTTACCTCAATCAGAATATGAGGTTAGAAGTGCCGGTATTGAAACACACGGTTTAAATCCCCGCGCGGTTCGTGTGATGTCAGAGGTTCATATCGATATTTCTATGCAAACCTCAGATTTGATTGACCTGGATTATTTTAATCATGCAGATCTGATCATCACACTTTGCGGTGATGCCAAGGATAAATGTCCAACCATTCCAAAAGGAGTCCAGCACGTGCATTGGGATCTAAAGGATCCAGCTCAGGCAAGTGGGACAGAGGAGGAGATCATGACCGCGTTTAGGGAGACGAGAGACAGGATTAAGCAGAAGGTAGTCGCTTTGAAGTAAGTTTTGTTTTTAGAGGACAATAGTTATTGAGTTCATTATATAAAAATGGAGCAGGATTGGATTAACTTTTATCCAATCCTGATTTTTCAAATTTGAACGTTACACAATTAAATAAACTTAACAATACCAAGTGAGGTGGATTAGTTTTGAAGAATACGGTTATTTTATATCAATCAAAATATGGTGCAACGAAGAAATATGCTGAGTGGTTGGCTAGTCGCTTGGGTTGCGAGATTCTTGAAACGAAGTCCGCCAAATTTACAGATATTGAAAAATATGATGTGGTCATTTTGGGTGGAGGGATTTATGTGAGTGGAATAGTGGGATTGTCCTTTATAAAGAAGAATTTTCAGAAGCTTAAAGAAATTGTTTTTACTGCCGGGAAGCGTGGAATGAGAGTATTATGTCTACCAAAGACAAGATGCTATGCACCCTTTTAAAAAAAGAAATAGATCCAGCAACTTATCAACTATGGGAGAAAGCTCTTATGGATGCGATAGGCTCAACTGCTGATTGGACAGATATAAAATTTCTAGACCCTATCATTGAGTTTGTTTATACAGAATAATGCCTGATCATCTTGATTGATGATTGGGTTATTTTTTGTGAAATATTCGAAGTTTGGAGTTGAAAAGGAACTAGCAAAAAAATTCTGGCAAAAGAAAAATATACTTAAACTGAAATTCAAAGCCACTGGAATGACGAGAATTAGTCCATCTCAGTGGCTTTTTGGTACTCATTATTTTCTCTCAAGCAAAACCCGCCTAACTTTTTGACGTCTTCCTTTACATTTACATTAAGATCACCAACAAAAAGAAGATCCAGTATTAATGAATAGATAAAAATTCTTTATACTTAAACCCACTAGAACAATGTATCATTTAATTTATATTCTTGATAAATTGAATGCAACGAATAGTGGACACTATTGAACAGATATCCAAAGTTTATTAAAAGTTTATTAAAAGTTTATTATTGGTAGAGAATTTTCGATGCCTATTGATTTTGAAATGGCGCTAAAAAAAATCATTAGAAAAGAGGTAAAAGGATGATTAAAGATAAAGTTGTTGTTATTACTGGTGCTTCTAGTGGCTTTGGTAAAAATACTGCTTTATTATTGGCAGAAAAAGGTGCAAAAGTAGTTTTGGGCGCACGCCGTGAAAGTAGACTGCAAAAAGTCACCTCAGAAATTAACGCTAATGGTGGCGACTCTACTTATTTAGTAACAGACGTCAAGGATCATAAACAAGTAACTGCCTTGGCAGATAAAGCGATAGCGACATATGGACGAATTGATGTGTGGATAAATAATGCGGGAGTAATGACGCAAGGGTTATTTATAGAGAATCAATTAGAAGACTGGGAGAATGCAATTGATATAAATATCAAAGGAGTTCTCAATGGAATCTCTGCTAGTTTGCCATATATGCAAAAACAAAAGTGTGGTCAAATTATTAACTTATCTTCTGTTGCAGGCGTAATGGCTCATGCTGGAACAGGCGTATATTCAGCAACCAAATGGGCCGTTCGTGCTATTTCTGAATCCTTACGTGAAGAAATGGCAGACACGGATGGGAATCTGCGTGTAACGATCATATCACCAGGATCTTTCAAAACTGAGCTGATGAATTCAATGAACAATGATAACTTTAAATCGGGCGTTGAAGATTTTTACAATAAATTTGCTATCACACCTGAGCGAGTGGCTCAGACTATTGCAGAATCAATTGATCTGCCTGATGATACTTCTTGGAATGAAGTTATTATTCGCCCAACCAAACAAGTTCTGTAAACAAGAATGACAACCGTAATTTAGGTGCATTTCAAAAAAAGCAACTCGTAAAGAATTTAGAACTGTTCTCAAATATGTCGCTAATGGAGCTAATAGGAAACAACGCGAATTAGTTAGACTTGATAGTGATTCAGAGAAAAATGTTAGCAAAGAATAAATAAATTTATGAAATTGAATGTTGAAACATCAAACGGGATAAACAATTAGACTTTAATGTAGTCTACTCGAATGATTCCTTCAAGAAAAATCCCTGAACCACTGTTCACCGTCTAGTTGAAGACTTACTGAAAGTTGAAGTGGAACGAGCATAAATTCTGGCAAAAGGGAACTATACTTAAATTGAAAATCAAAGTCACTGAAATGACTAGAATTAGCCTATTTCAGTGGCTTTTTGGTGCCTATTTTTTCGTTCAAGCACGATCACCAAACTTTTTGAGCTTTTCCTTTATACTAAGAGCACCAACAAAAAGAAGGTCCAGTATTTCGGACTTTTTGGAACATACTTGAATATCTTTGCTATTATTTCTGAGCATCAAGAGTAAAAAATAAGGGGGAGTAAATATGGACATTCAAAAAAGATCTAATCTAACCATTGGACTGACAATTCTTGTAGCACTTCTATTTTTATCGCCTGTCGTAAAAGTTGTTCAGCCAGTTGGGTTCTTATTTAATGTTGTTTTCGCTGGACTTGTGGGTTTCTTTCTTTTGAAGGAACCGTTCGTAGAGCAATTCAAACATTTTCAGTTTAAGGTACTCTTATACGGGATACCGTTGTCATTTTTGGTTGGTATTCTATCCGGGATGTTGTATCAAGCAATCGCAGGGAAACCAACGACCAATAATATCGAAGCAACGATCTCTATTGCGATGATCGTTACTCAAATTCCGTTTATGTTGATGGGAGAAGAGCTGCTTTCGACAAACCTATTGATCGCGCTGGAGAATAAAGGGATATCGTTTAAATTCGCTTCACTAGTCGTGGCTGTCCTTTTTGCTTTCTGGCATATTCCGGCCTATGGGTTTCATCCGCTGCAATTGTTAATGACGTTATTTCCCATTCGGCTAGTACTTAACTTTTTATGGAAACGATCAAACTCCATTTGGGTCTCTTGGATTTGCCACCTGCTCTTTGACTTATTAAGTCTAGTACCTATGGCTTTAAGATAATCGCGGGCAAAGGACGGTCAATCAATGAAATATGGAGAGAAAATCAGAGAAATACGCATCAGCAAAGGATTGAGCCAAAAAGAAGTCTATTGGGGGATTCTTTCAAAATCGTATGCGATTGAATTTGAAAAGGGCAAGCATAATATCCCGGCGGTTTTATTGATCGCGATCCTAGAACAGCTGTTTATGGATATTGACGAGTTTATGTATATCTATGAGGCGTATCATTTGAATGAACGATCAGAATACATTGAACGCTATTCAAAATATAGTAATAGTCATGATCTGCCAGGACTCTATGAACTTTTGCATGAGTTGGAACAAAAGGATAGCTATGGGAACACGTTGAGAAAAGCTGAAGTTCGTTCAAGGATCAAGATTATTTCTCATATAAATGAAACAGGAATCTATGATGCGGCTGTCGTTGATCAGGAAGACAGAGGAATCATCATTCGACATTTATCGAATTTGGAGACTTGGACACTGCAAGAAATACAAGTATATACAAATACATTGGAACTCATTGATTTTGAAACGCAGCTGATTTTTTTAAACGAATCTCCAAAACCTTTTTACTTTACGAAGATTTCGAACCTGCACGAGAAATCTTTTGTTCTCTGCTAGTAAATCTGATTCGCGAAACATTGCTGAATAACTTGCTCGATTTTGCGGAGGTGTTGATTTTACAGCTTTTGAACCTTAGTACAGATTATCGGCAGTTTTTCCATCGCGTCTGCGGCAAGTTCTATCAGCTGGTGTTAATGGATAGAAGGGGAAATGAAGACAAGAGAGAGGAAGCACAGAAGCTGCTGGAGTTTTTAGAGGCTTTGGATCATCGCTTCCTAGTTAAAGAGCTGGAAATTCTTTTGAAATAAACATACCAAAAATCGCTGATCGAGCCTGAATGATGCAGGTTCTATCAGCGAGTTATTTTTGCAAAAGAAATAATTCTTTTAAACAGATTCTCTGATAATCAATTCGGTCTGAAGATCCTCTATTGGATCAGTAAGCTCCTTATCTTCGATTTTTGAAATCAGCATTTGCGTCGCGTATTCTCCCATCTTATGAATGGGTTGCTGGATTGTCGTAATTTGCGGATAGGTGATTGAGGCAATCGGTTGATCATCAAAGCCTAAAACAGCCAAATCCTCTGGAACTTTTATCTCAAATTTTCTTGCTTCACTGATAATCCCCGCAGCGACTTCATCCCCGTTTGAGAACACAGCGGTTGGCTGGTCCGACAATTGAGAAAAGCGATCAATAAAAGTTCTTCCGCCATCAATTCCTAAAATGTCGTCAAAAAACCATTCCTCTTTAAATTCCAGTCCATGAGCAGTTAAAGCTTCTATGAATCCCTTGAAGCGGTGGTCATGAGGATTCATAACATTCCCTGTACAAAAAGCGATCTTTGTATGTCCCTTTTTAATCAAATACTCTGTTCCCATAAAGCTCGCTTTTTCTTCATTGATTTGAATGACAGGTAATTTTTCATCCCCAATATAGCGATTACATAAAACAACTTGACCATTATCAATCAAATCAGTCACTTCCTCGGTGGCAGTTTCTAAATTGGTGATAATGATGCCATCTAATTGTTTTTTCTTGATCATCGCGAGATAAAACTTTTCTAATTGTTGATTGCCCCTTGTTTGCATGACCACGAGGTGATAGCCGAGATCTAAAGCAGTCGTCTCAATCGCATCTACGAGATAGGCGAAGAAGGGGTTGGTGATATAGGAAATGATGACGCCGATCATTTTTGAGCCTTTTCCTCTTAATTGCTGCGCGACATTATTCGGATAATAGTTCAGATCTTCCATCGCTTTAAAAATTTTATTTTTTGTTTTGGTAGATACGTAGGGATGATCATTCAATGCCCGCGAAACGGTCGTCACCGAAACCCGCGCTTTCTTTGCTACATCTTCTATACTAGTCATAAATTTTCTCCTTGTTATAAAATAAATCCTATTTCTATTATAGACTAAAAAGTTGATATAGCAACAAAAATGGATATGAAATCGTTACACATATTTTTTATGAAAACGATTGACATATGAAAACGATTGACATATAATCGGTTCAGATAAAGAAAGCGGATACTTTTCGTATCAAATCCTGCTTAAGGAACCAAATATTTTAAATGAGGAGACGTTTTTATGAAGAAAAAAGTATTGTGGTTGGTTTCATTGCTATGTGTTTCGGGAATGTTAGGGGCTTGTGGAGGTTCGAGTGAGAAGGAGGCTTCTAGTAAAGACAATAAGGAACCTTTGAAGATGTGGGTTGGTCTGAATCAGGCAGATACCTACCGTAAATTAGCCAAAGAATTTGAAAAGAAAAATGATGTAAAAGTAGAAGTGATCGAAATTGAAGAAGCAGATGACGGCTTATTAAAGGATGGCGAGGCTGCAGCAGATGTGATTCGTTTACCTCATGACCAGCTTGGTCAACTAGTCGAGGCTGGAGCTGTGTATGAAAATGAAAAATATGCGGATGAAATCAAAGAAACGGATATTCCGATGGCAATCGAGGCGGCAAGCTATGAAGATAAGATGTATGGCTTTCCGGCCAGTGCAGACGCAATGTTCTTATATTATGACAAGCGTGTGTATAACGAAGGCGATTTGGAAACATTAGACAGCTTGACGAAAAAAGGAAAAGTCGGGCTGAATATTGCTGAAGCTGGTGCGGATTATCGCTTGACTCCTTGGTTTATCGCGAATGGCGCTTCCCTTTACGGAGAAAAAGGCGATGATGCTGATGGCTCGACTTTGAACAATGAGCAAGGTCTAAATGTGCTGAAATGGATTGGAAAAGCGAAGGAAAACGAGAATATCGTTGCAGTAAATTCCGATGAGATCAGTGCGTTACAAGAAGGAAAAATCTCTGCTTTGTTCAGCGGTGTATGGAACGCTCAAAACGTCAAGGATATTTTGGGTGAGAATATGGGTACCGCAGTATACCCTAAAACTGATTTTGGCGATGGTCAAGTGAATTTAAAGGCATTTAGCGGTGTGCCGATCTTCGTTGTTAATGCGGCTACGAAAAATCCTGGCAAGGCAATGGATCTTGCACGATTTGTGACGAATGAGGAAGCACAATTAGAAGTATTTAAGGGGATAAACACCGTTCCTAGTAACAAAACAGCGCGGGAAAGCGACGAGATTCAAAGCGATCAAATTGCGAAAACAGTGTCTGTTGCAACAACCGATGAACATTCTGTCTTGATGCCTAAATTACCAGAAATGAAAAATTTCTGGCCAAATATGAATGCGCTATTAGTAGATACCTATGATGGCAAAGTACCAGAAGCTGATATGCAGAAAAAGCTGGATAAGCTTGTTAATGATATTTCTAAACCAGTAAAAGAATAATTATCTAAATTGAAGGAAGGCAACAGGTTGCCTTCCTTCAATACAAATGAGGTGAATAATATGGCATCAGATTTTCCGATGACGAAAAAAATCGGTATGATTTTTAAAGAAGGAAGCTCGCTGACGAAAGTGTCTTTCTTCATCATGGGTACACGAAACATAGCTAGCAGACAGCTGGTAAAGGGAGCATTATTTTTAATTTCAGAAATAGCATTTATCTTGTTTATGGTAACAAAAGGAGTAAGCGCACTTCGAGGGTTGATTACTTTAGGAACGAATACGCAAGGCTGGCAGTTTGATGAAAGCTTAGGCTTTAAGGTTCGTGTTGCAGGCGATAATTCGATGCTGCTGCTAATCTTTGGTATTTGTACAATTTTGCTTTGCTTAGGAATGTTCCTAGTATGGCGAGTGAATGTGAAAAGCGCGGGGAAAATCGATTGGCTGAATCACGAAAAGAAGCATATTCCTTCTTTTGTCGAAGAAGTCCATGATCTTTTAGACGGTAGATTCCATTTGACCTTATTAGCTATTCCGACAGCTAGTATTATCCTTTTTACGGTTTTACCATTGATTTATATGATTTCAATCGCTTTTACCAGCTATGATCATAATCATTTGCCGCCGAAAAATCTATTCGATTGGGTCGGCTTATCAAATTTTGGCAATGTATTGAGTGGAAATATCTCCGGAACGTTCTTTCCATTATTAGGCTGGACATTGATCTGGGCAACTCTAGCTACCTTTACCTGTTTTTTCTTCGGTGTCGTTTTAGCTGTTTTGCTTAATGCAAAAGGCGTGGTTGGAAAAAAGGTCTTGCGCACGCTTTTTGTGATTACGATGGCGATCCCGCCGTTTGTTTCATTATTAGTGATGAGAAATCTGTTGCATGCTTCTGGTCCAGTCAATACGCTTTTGCTTAATGCTCGCTTGATCACGAGTCCTGTTCCTTTCTTGACGAATGGCTTATGGGCCAAAATGTCGATTATTTTTGTCAATATGTGGATCGGTATCCCGGCATCTATGCTGATTACGACTGGGGTAATTATTAATTTGCCGGAAGAACAGCTGGAGGCGGCGCGAATTGATGGCGCAAATTCATTCCAAATCTTCCGCAATATTACCTTTCCCCAGATATTAACAGTGATGGCTCCTACCTTGATCCAGCAATTTGTCGGGAATATCAATAATTTCAACGTGATTTACTTATTGACCGGCGGATTACCTTCCAACAGTGATTATTACGGCGCAGGTGAAACGGATCTGCTAGTTACTTGGCTGTATAAGCTGACGGTCGATAACGCTGACTATAACTTGGCATCTGTTATCGGAATTATTACCTTCGTTCTGAGTGCTGGGCTGTCATTGATTGTCTATACCAGAACTAGTTCATACAAAGAAGGGCGGAATGCTTAGTGAAAAAGAAAATAAATCTTCCGATCAATATCGTTTTGCTAGTATTAGTCATCGTATGGATGTTTCCGATTTTTTGGCTGATATTGACAGCTTTTCGTGGAGAGCCAGGGCAGTTTGTCTCTTACATTTTTCCAAAAGAGTACACACTGGAGAATTTTAAGTATTTATTCAGAAACAATCCTGATTTTCCTTTTTTGAAATGGGTGCAGAACACATTAATTGTTTCAGTTGCTTCTTGCATACTAAGTACCTTTATCACGGTTTCCATGGCTTATGTCATGAGTCGATTGCGATTCAAGTTCAAGAATAATTACTTAAAAATCGCTTTGGTCTTGAATATGTTTCCGGCATTTATGAGTATGATCGCCGTTTACTATATTTTGAAAGCCATCAACATGACCCAAACCTTGACTGGACTTGTTTTGATTTATTCTTCGACAGCAGCATTGACCTTATATATCGCTAAAGGCTTCTTCGATACTATTCCGCTTTCGTTAGATGAATCAGCCATGATCGATGGGGCGACGAAGGCTCAGATCTTTACGAAGATTACCTTGCCGATGTCGAAGCCGATCATCGTATACACCTCGTTGATGGCGTTCATGACACCTTGGATGGATTTTATCTTTGCCAGAGTTATTATGGGGGATCGCGTGGACAAATATACGGTCGCGATTGGTCTGTTCTCGATGATCAATAAGGAGACCGCACAGCAGCTGTACACGAAATTTGCGGCAGGCTCGCTGGTCATCGCTGTTCCCATCACCATCTTGTTTATCTATTTACAAAAATATTATGTCGAAGGGATAACCGGCGGCTCAGTTAAAGGATAGTGACTATGACAATTAAGAATCAATCAATGCTTATTACTTATGCGGATTCTTTAGGTAAGAATCTAAAAGAACTGAATGAAGTGTTAGAGACGCATCTGAAAGGCGTTATCGGTGGACTGCATATTCTGCCTTTTTATCCATCTAGTGGTGATCGCGGATTTGCACCTATGAACTATCAAAAGGTTGATCCGGCGTTTGGTACTTGGGAGGATATCCGAGCACTGTCAGAGAACTATTATTTCATGACCGATTTTATGATCAATCATCTTTCCCAAGCTTCGGATGAATTTCAAGACTTCTTGTTGAAACACGAGGACTCTCAATGGAAGGATTTGTTCATTCGTTATAAGGAATTCTGGCCTAAGGGTGAGCCGACAGAAGCGGAAGTGGATTTGATATACAAACGAAAACCGCGTGCGCCGTATTTCAAAGCAAAATTTTCAGACGGTTCTACTGAAAAAGTCTGGTGTACCTTTGATGAGCAGCAGATCGATTTAGATGTGACGACAGAAACTACGAAACAATTTGTCAAAGAAAACTTGAGTTTCTTGGTCGAACAGGGCGCGGACATCATCCGCTTGGATGCCTTTGCCTATGCCAATAAGAAGCTTGGGACGAATTGTTTCTTTGTGGAACCAGAGATTTGGGAGACGCTGGAGGAATCGGCGGAAATCGTCCGCAGCAAAGGGGCAGAGGTCTTGCCCGAGATTCATGAGCATTATTCGATCCAAGAAAAAATCGCCGATCACGGCTACTATGTGTATGATTTCGCTTTGCCGATGCTGGTTCTTTATAGCTTATATTCAGGCAAAGCTGATCGCTTGGTTCATTGGCTGGAGATTTGTCCAAGGAATCAATTCACGACACTTGATACCCATGATGGGATCGGTGTTGTAGATGTGAAGGATTTAATGACGGATGAAGAAATCGAGTTTACGCGGGAAAAATTGTATGAACAAGGTGCCAATACGAAGAAGATCTATTCTTCAGAAGCCTACAACAATTTAGATATTTATCAAATCAATTCAACCTACTATTCTGCGTTAGGTGATGATGACGATGCCTACTTGTTAGCGCGAGTATTGCAATGTTTCGCGCCGGGTATTCCGCAAATCTACTACGTTGGATTGCTGGCCGGAAAGAATGATATCGAACTATTGGAGCAGACAAAAGAAGGTCGGAACATTAATCGACACTATTATGATATGGATGAGATTAAAGAAGAGCTTCAACGTCCTGTTGTACAAAAGCTGTTCAATTTATTGAAGTTTCGCAATACTTGTGACGCCTTTAACGGGGAATTTCAGATTGAGAAATTAGACGATCATACGTTGAAAATTATTTGGGATGCCGGACCAAGCAAAGCTATATTAATGGTAAATCTAGCCAAAAAAGAGTTTTCGATAATAGAAGAAATAGATGGATCAGAAGAAACGATCCAATTTTAGTTAGGAGAAGAACAAGTGAAAAATGAGTGGTGGAAAGAATCTGTCGTATATCAAATCTATCCAAAAAGCTTTCAGGACAGTAATGGCGATGGAATTGGTGATTTAAAAGGGATTCAAGAGCGATTGCCTTATTTGAAGGAATTAGGAGTTGATGTCATTTGGCTTTCGCCGATCTATCGTTCGCCGATGATTGATGGTGGGTACGACATTTCGGACTATCAAGCGATCGATCCGATGTTTGGCACGATGGAGGATATGGATGATTTGATCCAAGAAGCGGCGAAATATGAAATCAAAATCTTGATGGATTTCGTTGCCAATCACACTTCTGATCAGCATCAGTGGTTCCAAGAGGCCTTGAAGAATCCTCAGAGCAAGTATCGTGATTATTATATTTTTAAAGAAGGACTTGAAGGAAAGGCACCGAATAACTGGCGCAGCTACTTTGGTGATTCGGCCTGGACAGCAGTGCCAAATGAAGAAAACATGTTTTACCTGCATGCTTTTGCTCCAGAGCAGCCAGACTTGAACTGGGAGAATCCGACAGTACGGGAAGAAATGATTTCCATGCTGAATTGGTGGCTGGATAAAGGTTTAGGCGGCTTCCGGATCGATGCCATTTTGAATTTGAAGAAAAGCTTTGAATATGGCCAGTTTGAACCAGATGGTGAAGATGGATTGGCTTGGATCGGGCGTTGGATCTTGGATCAGCCGGGAATAGAGCTTTGGCTAAAGGAGCTGGATGATAAAGCCTTCAGAAAGCATAATTGTTTGACGGTAGCGGAAGCGGATGTATCGATGGAGAGGCTAGAGGAATACATTGGCAGAGATGGTGTCTTTCGAATGGTTTTTGATTTTACTTATACGGATATCGATGTACCCCAAACCGGTGAATGGTTCAAGCAGTCAGGCTGGACGGTAAAGGATTTAAAAGAAGCAATTTTTACCGATGAGCTGGAAACGCAAGAAATCGGCTGGGGAGCAAAATACCTGGAAAATCACGATCAGCCCCGCAGTATCAATAAATATATTCCGAAAGAGGATATTTCAGATCGCAGTAAAAAAATGTTGGCGACCTTGTTCATGATGCTTCATGGCACACCGTTTATTTATCAAGGCCAAGAATTAGGAATGGAAAATACCTTGATGGATTCGATGGCTGATTACGATGATATTGCGACACACGATCAGTACCAACGATCGCTACTGTCAGGAATGAGCGAGACTGAAGCCTTTAATCATATGTTCCGACGAAGCAGGGACAACTCTAGAACACCGATGCAATGGTCAGACGAGAAGAATGCTGGTTTTTCTGAGGCGGAAAGGACTTGGATGAAGGTCAATCCCAATCATCTGACGCTTAACGCAAAAGAAGAAGGACAAAACCCTGATTCCGTGTTGAATTATTATCGACAACTGATCGATCTACGTAGAAATAGTGCGTATAAAGAAGTTGTTGTCTATGGTGAGTTTCAACCAATCGAATCAGAAGAAACCCTGATTGCCTACAAACGTGTACTCGACACGAAGGAATTGCTTGTTTTGAACAATTTTTCCAATAAAGAAACGACCTTCGAGTTGACGAATGAGGCTGAAAAGATCTTGCTAGCAAATTGTGATGTACCAGTGATTGATGGAGCAATCAAACTGGCTCCTTATGCCAGCGTTGTGTTGGCAACTGATTGAACTAGATAACTGAGAATAAGTAAAAAAGTGAGGATGGAATTAATGAAGACACTTTCCATGCAGCATATTTACAAAAAGTATGACAATGCCGATAACTATACGGTGACTGATTTCAACTTAGAAATCAAAGAAAAGGAATTTATCGTTTTTGTGGGACCGTCTGGTTGCGGAAAATCCACAACGTTAAGAATGGTAGCCGGATTAGAGGATATCACCGAGGGGACATTAAAGATTGGCGATAAAGTCGTCAACGATGTTGCGCCAAAGGATCGCGACATCGCGATGGTCTTTCAAAATTACGCGTTGTATCCGCATATGACTGTATTTGATAATATGGCCTTTGGTTTAAAATTGAGAAAATATTCTGCGGCAGACATTAACAAGCGAGTCACTGAGGCCGCAGAGATTTTAGGATTGACGGAATACTTAGAAAGAAAACCAGCAGCTTTATCTGGCGGACAAAGACAACGGGTAGCTCTAGGACGGGCGATCGTCAGAGATGCGCAGGTGTTCTTGATGGATGAGCCGCTATCAAACTTGGATGCAAAGCTCCGTGTTTCTATGCGAGCGGAAATCGCAAAATTACATCAGCGTTTAGAGACAACCACGATTTATGTGACACATGACCAAACAGAGGCGATGACTATGGCGGATCGGATCGTTATTATGAAGGATGGTCTGATCCAGCAGATCGGTACGCCTAAAGAGGTCTATGATCTTCCAGCCAATATTTTTGTCGCCAGCTTTATCGGCTCGCCGGCGATGAATTTCTTTTCAGTTACATTGAAAAACGGCTACATCAGCGATGGCAGCCAATTCCGACTGAAGGTACCAGAAGGCGAGAACAAAGTATTAGTCGCGAAGGGCTATGAAGGAAAAGAGTTGTTATTTGGGCTTCGGCCGGAGGACATCCGTAGTGAGCAGATCGTATTGGATACTGTTGTCGAGAGCACGATCCATGCGACGATCGTCGTTTCTGAACTTTTAGGCGCAGAGACCTTATTGTATAGTAAAATAGGAGAGACAGAATTTATCTCGAAGGTGAACGCGCGTGATTTCCATCGTCCCGGCGAAACGGTTCGACTAGCACTGGACATCTCAAAAGGACACTTTTTTGATAAAGAAACAGAAGAGCGCATTGAATGTGATTGATTTTATCTAAAACTAAGGAGGGCGGATCGTGAATTCTTATGTAGAAATCCCTAAGTTTAAAAATGGATTGCTGTTTCGAACCTTTATGAATGATGGGATGACGATCGCCTATCCCCACTTTCATAAAGAAATCGAGATCATCTATTCTCTTAAAGGCAGTGTCAATATCGGCATCGATGATCGAGTGATGGCTTTGGAGGAGGGGGAAATCATCATTTTTTCCAGTGGCCAGCCCCACAGCTTCTTATCTTCGCCCGACAGCGAGCGGTTCGTTTACCAATTTGATCTGCAGATTTTTGATGAAACCATCAATCAGGAGCCACTTTCATTGCGAGAACTTTTTGAGACGCGGGACCTACAAAGCCGCTGTTGGCCAAAAGAATTGATCAGTCTTACTCAAACGATTCTGTTTGATATGTACGATTCCTTCACTAAAGATGAAAGTGGAAAGAATTTTTCGATTTTAGGAAATCTCTATCAATTGATTGCTGCCTTTTATCAATGGCTGCCGGAAAAGAACGATGTGCTGCCTGTCGAGCATACAAGAATCCGCTACAAAGATACTTTGGAGTATGTGAACACGGTCTTTGAGTATGTCAAAAGTCATTATAATGAGCCGATCACGCTGGAAGAAATTGCGAAGCATACGGGCTTCAGCCCGTACTATTTTACCCGCTTTTTCAAAAAAAATACTGGCAAAACCTTTGTACAGTTTTTAAACGAGTATCGAATCAGTCAGGCAAAATTTATCTTGATCAATGAAAAAGTGCCAGTATCAGAGGTAGCGGATCGATCGGGGTTTTCGAACATCAAGACGTTTCATCATGTGTTCAAGAAGATCGTTGGGTGTTCCCCTATGCAATATCAAAAACAATTCGATTATTTAGAGTGCTGAGAAGGTCTATGGACTGTCTCAGCTTTTTTTATTTGGCTGGATAATAAAAACTGTGTCTGATAATAGCGAATTCTTTCACAAGAAGGGCAATATATTAGACATTTTACGAAGGATTCGGGAAGAAAAGCTCTTGCTCATTTCCTACAATAAAGTAGAAAAGTAAAGGCATTTGAAAGGATGGAAATGAATGAAAAAATTGAAAATTGGCATTATTGGCTGCGGCGGAATCGCGACGGCTAAGCATTTACCAGCGCTAATTCAAATCGATGAGGTCGAAGTAGTCGCTTTTTGCGATATTGTAGAAGAAAGAGCAGTAGCAGCAAGCAAAGAGTTCGGGACAGATTCTGCAAAGGTCTTCGTCGACTATTCAGAGATGCTTCTGGAAGAATTAGACATCGTCCATGTTTGTACACCAAATGTTTCTCATGCGGAGATTAGTATCGCAGCTTTGGAAGCGGACTGTCACGTGATGTGTGAAAAACCGATGGCAAAAACTTACCAAGAAGGTAAAGAAATGGTTGCGGCCGCCAAGCGTACAGGAAAAAAACTAACGATCGGTTATCAAAATCGCTTCAGAACTGATGCTCATTATTTACACGAAATTTGTCAGGAAGATGCTCTGGGGGATATCTATTTTGCTAAAGCTCATGCGATTCGCCGGCGTGCGGTCCCGACATGGGGTGTATTTCTGGATGAGGAAGCCCAAGGCGGTGGACCTCTGATCGATATCGGGACCCACGCATTGGATATAACGCTTTGGATGATGGACAATTACAAGCCGAAATATGTGACGGGAAAAGCCTATCATCAATTGTCTGCTACTCAAAATGCCGCAAATGCTTGGGGTTCTTGGGATCCGGAAGCGTTCAAAGTAGAGGACTCAGCCTTTGGGTTCATTACGATGGAAAATGGCGCGACGATCTTTTTGGAATCCAGTTGGGCATTGAACAGCTTAGACACGAAGGAAGCTAAAACGACCTTATGCGGCTCAAAAGGCGGAGCGGATATGAATGATGGATTGACGATCAATGGGGAAGATCACAGTTTATTGTATGAGAAACAGGTCGAGTTGGAAACAGGCGGTGTTGATTTTTATGATGGCGAGGGTGAATCGCCGGCGTTGCTGGAAGCAAAATCGTGGGTTCGTTCGATCGTCGAAGATACTGAACCAGTTGTCCGACCAGAAGAAGCTTTAGTGGTTACTCAAATTTTAGAAGCGATTTACCAATCGTCAAAAACAGGCGAACCGGTCTTTTTAAATCAATAGTCTGAGAAGGAGTTAATGAAGATGATTCAAGTAACTGTATGGAATGAGTTTCGCCATGAAAAAAAGAACGAAGAGGTTCAAAAGCTTTATCCAGAAGGCATTCATGGCGCAATTGCTGATTTTTTAAAGCGTGATAATTTTACCGTAAAAACCGCTACGCTTGATGAGGCGGAGCATGGTTTAACCGAGGGAATATTAGCCGAGACCGATGTGTTGATTTGGTGGGGACACGTTGCGCATGAAGAGGTTTCTGATGAAATCGTTGCTCGTGTTCATCAGCGGGTGTTGGAAGGAATGGGCTTGATTGTACTGCATTCTGGTCATTTTTCTAAGATCTTTAAAAAACTGATGGGCACCAGCTGTGACTTGAAATGGCGGGAAGATGGCAAGCATTGCCGGATGTGGAATGTGAATCCTAGTCATCCAATAGTCAAAGGAATCGGCGAGCGGATCGAACTGGAGCAGGAAGAAATGTATGGAGAACACTTTGACATTCCTGCACCGGATGAATTGGTCTTTGTCAGCTGGTATCCCGGAGGCGAAGTTTTTCGCAGCGGCTGCACGTTTTCAAGAGGGAATGGAAAAATCTTCTATTTTCAACCAGGGCACGAAACCTATAACAGCTACTATAACGAAAAAGTCCAAAAAGTCATCTGCAATGCTGTGCGTTGGGCCGCACCAAAGGATTCTTTGTATCCGACTTATGGACATTTTGAGGCATTGGAAAAGGAGGAGAAGCAATGAAGTTAGGTGTATTTACGCCATTGTTCAATAATTTAAGCTTTGATGAAATGATCGCTGCGGCGGCTAACAAAGGACTCGAAGCTGTTGAGATTGGAACCGGTGGCTATCCTGGCTCAGCACATTTGGCTGTCGATGAATTATTAGAAAGCAGCGACAAGCGAAATGATTATTTGGCCAAACTGTCAGACAAAGGGTTATGCATTTCAGCATTGAGTTGCCATAACAATCCAATTTCTCCACTATCGAATGTCGCTAGTGAAGCGGATAGTTTGTTGAGAAAAACTATCAAGCTGGCTAGCTTAATGAATGTTCCAGTTGTTAATGGCTTTTCCGGCGTAAGCGGCGGAAATGAAACAGATACTCAAGTCAACTGGCCGGTGCTGCCTTGGCCGACCGAATACGACGATAACTATTCGTATCAATGGGAACGGAAATTGATCCCTTATTGGAAGGAAATCAATCAGCTTTCAGAGAGTACCGGAATAAAAATCGGGCTGGAATTGCATGGTGGCTTCTTGTGTCATACACCATATACCCTGCTTCGATTAAGAGACGAAACAGGCAAAGCCATTGGCTGTAATTTGGACCCGAGCCATCTTTGGTGGCAAGGCATTGATCCAGTCGCGGCAATTAAAATTCTGGGAGAAAACGATGCGATCCACCATTTCCATGCCAAAGATATTTATCTAGATCAAGACAATATCAATATGTATGGATTGACGGATATGCAACCTTATAGCGATGTGAAGACCCGCGCTTGGACATTCCGCTCAGTGGGCTGTGGTCATGAGCTCAAGGTTTGGTCAGATATCATCTCAACACTGAGAATTTACGGGTATGATCATGTGTTAAGTATTGAACACGAGGATCCGTTGATGTCCATCGATGAGGGGTTGACTCGCGCGGTAACCAATTTAAAAGCGTTAATGATCAAGGAGCAGCCTACAGATATGTGGTGGGCCTAAGATTCATTGAAACGAGGAGGAAAAATATGCAACCAATCAATTTTGCAGTTATTGGCTATGGGGGAATGGGCAGCTATCACGTCTGTGAGATCATGTCAAAGGAATCAGAGAAAATCCGTGTGATTGGAACCTACGATATCTCGGCAGCTCGACAATCACTGTCTGCTGACAATGGCTATTACTGCTATAAAACCTATGAAGAAGTTTTGACCGACGAAAATGTGGAAGCCGTGTTGATTGCGACACCCAATGATACACATAAAGAACTAGCAATCAAAGCGATGGAAGCGGGAAAGCATGTGGTTTGTGAAAAACCAGTAGCGATGAACACCGAAGAACTAGATGAAATTACTATAGTCGCTCAGGAAACAGAGAGGCACTTCATGGTGCATCAAAACCGTCGCTGGGACCCCGATTTTCTGATCGTCCAAGAGCTATACCAAAACAACCAAATCGGAGAAGTGTTCCAAATCGAGTCTCGCGTTCAGGGTGCTAACGGAATTCCAGGTGATTGGCGTCATTTACAGCAGCACGGTGGTGGAATGGTGTTAGATTGGGGTGTCCACCTGTTCGACCAACTGCTCTATCTGACAGAAAGTCCAATTGAAACAATCACGACTGATTTAAGTTTTATTCTTGGCGATGAGGTGGATGACGGCTTCCATTGCTTCCTCACCTTTGAAAATGGTCTACGTGCTATCGTAGAAGTTGGAACAACCAACTATTCCAAGCTGCCCCGGTGGTATGTCAAAGGAACGGAAGGCACGGTGAAAATTGAGGACTGGGATTTGTCTGGTGAGATGATCGTTGCTACAAAACAGGAAAATCTATCATCTCCAGCTCCGATCCAAGCAGGTGTCGGTTTAACAAAAACAATGGCCCCGCCTTCAGAAGAAGCGACTGTCAACTTACCGCTCCCTAAGTATCAATCGCCCGTGTCTTTTTATCAAAATTTTTATGAAGTGGTTCGTTACGAAGCAGAACCCTGCATAAAAAATGAGGAGGTATGTAAGGTCATGAAACTGATTGATCACGTGCTGAAATCTGAAAAAGCGAGTATGCTGGAAAAGATCTAAAGATATAGATAATGGCACCAGATCGTTTCATTCACATTTGTTATTGAATAAGCGAATAGTAATTATCATGAAAAAATCATGCAACTTTTGGCTTGACTTTTCATTTTTAGGGGAGTAAGCTAGCAACAATCAAACAACTACAAAAGCAATGATAAGGATATGATTCCATTTGGATCAGCTACCAGAGAATGAAGCCTTGGCTGTGAGCTTCTAGTGAGATTTTTTGGAATTACTACCTTTGAGAAATCAGCCAAAAACTGATCGCACGATATCCGTTATAATATCGCAATGAGCCGAGAAACTGCCGCTACAGGATTGTTTCTTGGGAACATGGGTGGTAACACGTTAACTAAACACGTCCCTTTTTTAGGGGACGTGTTTTTTTATATTATTATAAAACAAAAAGAGAGAATGGAGTTGAACAAGTATGTCAAACAGTGAAGTTGAGATCGTATTTCCAAATGGAAACAAAAAAATGGTGGTGGCCGGTACTACATTGCTTGAGCTGGCACAAGAAATGAACGTTGACGCAGTGATTGGAAGTATTGACGGTACTTTGTCAGACTTGCTTTCTCCAATTGATCACCCCAGTCATGTTGCGTTTTACAGTAAAGACAGTCGAGAAGGTCTGGCAGCGATGCGTCGGAGTATTGGATTGGTTTTCACTCAAGCAATAAAGGAACGGTATAAAAATGCCTACATTTCTGAGATTCAGCTGGAGGAAAATGGTTTTTACGTCGATATGCGTTTAGATCAATCATTGAGTATTTTGGAATTTAAAGCAATTGAACAGGAAATGAAGCAGCTCCAAAAGGGTAGTCAGCTGATTGAGAGAAAAACAGTTGCTGCCAGTGAAGCGAAAGAGCTTTTTGCAGATAATGATCTGCAATTAGAATTATTAGAGGCTTTGCCAGCTGATGATCCCGTGTTCATTTATCAGTTTGGAAGGGCACTCACTTTCTCTAAAGAGCCCTTTGCTGTAGATGTGCGTCATATCAAGGCCTTCAAGCTGTTGAAAGTTTCCGGCGCCTATTGGCAGGGAAATTCAGACAACGAGATGCTACAGCGAGTGAATGGAGTGGTCTTTGCTGCTAAAGATCAGTTAGCCGAATACTTGGACTTCTTAGAGGAGTCAGAAAAACGCAGCCATCAAAAGCTAGGGAAAGAGCTTAAGTTGTTTATGTTTTCCGAAGAAGCCCCCGGTATGCCTTTCTATTTATCGAATGGCCAAACAGTACGCAACGAATTGGAGAAATTCTTGCGAGAATTGCAGACAAGATATGATTATGATGAAGTGAAAACTCCTTTGATCATGAATGAACGTCTATGGAGACGCTCAGGCCATTGGGATCATTATAAGGACAACATGTACTTTACTAAAGTAGACGATCAGGATTATGCCTTGAAGCCGATGAATTGTCCAGGACACTGTATGATCTATAAAGATGATGTTCGTTCTTATCGCGATCTGCCGATTCGAATGGCGGAATTTGGTCAAGTTCATCGTCATGAATTCAGCGGGGCATTGAATGGTCTGCTACGGGTTCGGACATTCTGTCAAGATGATGCCCACATTTTCGTTAGCCCCGACCAGATCAAAGCAGAAATCTCATTGGCATTGAAAATCATTGATGAGGTCTACAAGGTCTTCGGATTTGAATACTCGGTGGAATTATCCACGCGTCCTGAAGATTTTATGGGCGAAATCGCGATGTGGGACAAAGCAGAAGATTCATTGAAGGAAGTCTTGGACAGTCTGGGGTATAATTATGCGATCAATGAAGGCGATGGTGCCTTCTACGGTCCTAAAATCGACATCCATATCAAGGACGCTTTAAATCGCAGCCACCAATGTGCGACTGTTCAGTTGGATTTTCAAATGCCAGAAAAATTTGACTTAAGCTTTATTGATCAAAACAATGAAAAACAACGACCCGTGATGATCCACCGCGCCGTCTTTGGTTCTTTGGATCGCTTCTTTGGTATTTTGATTGAGCATTATGCGGGAGCTTTTCCTGTGTGGTTAGCGCCAAAACAAGTCGAATTACTATCAGTCGCAGAAAAACACGGGGATTACGTCGATGCTCTTTACCACGAATTTCAAGCACAGGGGATTCGCGTCTCGAAGGATATCCGCAATGAAAAATTAGGAAGAAAAATCCGTGAAGCTGAACTGCGCAAAGCACCTTACATCTTAGTGATTGGCGACCATGAATTAGCAGAAGACGAATTTTCAGTTAGAAAACGCGGTTCGCAACAAATCCAAAAAATGAAAAAACAAGACTTCTTCGATCTTGTGAAAAAGCAAGTCGCAGAGAAGAATCATAGCTTTTAGAAAACCTGCGTGTTTTTGATTTCTCACTTAATACATTACCAAAAGCCTCCCAAAATCGATCAATGGATGTTGGTTTCCCGACCACATCACAATCGAATTTGGGAGGTCCCTTTTTATCCAAAAGGGTAATTTAAGTGTAGCACATCTGAAACCGTGCTGTAAGCGATGATTATACAATCGGATCACGTTTTCTTGGCGAATGACCATACACTTATTGATAGATTTCCACGAAATAGAAGGGATTACAGCAGCTGATAATTTATAGTCTATTCTGAGGATAACTTGATTCAGCCTACGATGACAACATGAATATAACTGAAATTGATCATAGCTGTAAAGAAAGGTGAGGATTATGACAGCGATGACTCCATGACGAGTAATAACGGGGGATTGAGCAACTGCTTGCGATTTTTATCATCGCTATCCTGAAGATATTAAATTATTGGCGGACATGGTCCTTACGGCTTGTCGCACCCTCCTTGGTTGGGCTCGGATCATACCTGACGAGAAGGGGGAAGTGAATCAAGAGGGTTTACGACAAAGTAGTGGATGAAATGTTGAAAAACGCCATTGAACCAGTGATTTGCTTAAATCATTTTGATATTCTCTCTTTTTAAAAGAAAGAAAATCAGATATGCTGATATATAGAGGCGGACCAGCTTATTAAAAATCAAAATGATACCAGCTTCAATGTTGAACCTTGGCATCCAAAGAAACGAAGGAGAAGAAAGATCGATAAACGTGTTTTGGATGTAGGCGCTACGAATACAAAATTCGCTCTGAGGTCACCAGAGGGCGAGGTTTTAGCCAGAGGAACAAAACTAACGAATTATCAATCGGTAGAAGACTATCTTGAAACGACAGTCAGCATGGTTCAAAATGATCGAGACTAGTTCTGATAGCATCTCAATCAGTACCGATGGGCGAACGCAGCAGCACTGTCAGCATCCTGTCCCTGCAATCAATAACGGATTAGCTGCGGCAATCGGTAGTAACTATCTAAATGAACAATTAGGTCTAATCATCTCTCAGATACTAATGGATCAAACGAATATTACGTTACAGGTGAAAAGAGGCAGACTGACCAGAGCTGCAAATCTCTATGGCGCCTTTTACTATGGATTTAAAAAATGAAGGAAAAGGAGTAGATTATACGAATGAGTAAAAATTGGCACACCGTTTGGGGCTCGACGGCTTCGAATATTACAGTGTTTGCCCTCACAGCTCAAAATCATACGCAACAGCTTTCGATAAAGAGCAACATCAGCGGTACTGGACTGCGGCTCCATTTAAGTAATCAATACAATACGGAGAAAATGATTTTTTCGACGATCAAGGTCCAAGTAGCAGGTAGAGAAAATACCATTGAAGAAGCAGTGATGTTGAAGGGGCAAACAGAGATTTGTCTCGATGCAGGTGAAACGGTCTATTCTGATGAGCTGCCAGTGGCTTTACAGGCGGGGGATATTATTCGTGTGTCCACCGAGATCAAGCAAGAAATAAAGATCAGTGAAGCAGTAATCTGCAGCGACTCTGGCTTGGCAAAAGTAGATGCTCACGGGGAGATGCATTCAGCATTGTTCCAATCACCGATGAAAATGCCGGAGGAGCTGAAGGACTTCAAGTACTTGTACGGGATCGATCGGATAGAAACAAAAGAGGAAGGTATCAAAGAGATGGCTTTCTTTGGAGATTCGATCACACAAATGGGCTTTTGGAGTGAGCCGCTATCTACCTTGCTTAACGAAGTATATCCCGGCAAGATAAGTACGTATAATTGCGGAATTTCCGGCAATCGAGTCCTCCATGCTTCTCCCCAGAATTTCGCAGAAATGTTCGGTGAGGCAGCAATCACTCGTTTTGAGCAATCAGTCTTTGGAAAAATGCGTCCAGCAGTGGTGATCCTCCAGATAGGGATCAATGATCTATGGCATCCCTATGTTTATGATCTGCCAAATCAAATCGTGGATAGTGAGTCCTTGATTGAAGGACTGACTTCATTGGCGGATACTGCCCATCGTCATCAAGCAAAAATTATTTGTGCGACCCTGCTGCCATACAAGGGCCATGAAGCCTGGAATCCGGAAATGGAAGAGGTTCGCCAGCAAGTTAATCACTGGATCCGCCACAATGATGCTTTTGACGATTATTTTGATTTCGACGAGATCTTGAGAGATGAAGCCGATCATGAAAAAATGCTGGCGGGCACGCACCGAGGAGACTGGCTACATCCAAATACCAAAGGTGGGATAAAACTCGCCACTAGTCTCAAAAGAGAAAAGCTGTTTACATTGACTTAGTTTTTCTTAGCTTTACTATACAGCACCGATGACTGTAAAGTGCTTAAGAAAAGATTCGCGAATAGTTAAACATGTTACCGACTTATTTGAACGCTGGACGATTACACGCAATCAAGGAAAGCAGTATAAAGAATAGCAAGCCAGCAATTTGAAAGCAAATAGGATTGAAAAATATGATAAAACTGGTATAGAGAATATGGAGTATATTGCTTCAAAAGCAGGAGGATAAAATAAAAATACCAAGCGTCTGGAGGAAAAGCATTCACCAAGTGTTACCCCTTCAAAGAAAAAGTTCCTATATCATTGTTCATTATTAGTTGAAGACTTTCTTGAAGTTGAAAAAGATCTGGTAAAAAAAATGACAAACGGAAAGCATTTTTTAATGAAAATCAAAGCCACGGAGATGACTAGAATTAGTCCATTTCGGCGGCTTTTTGTTGCTCATTTTTTCGTTCAAGCAATGATTACCTAACTTTTTGAGTGTTTCCCTTATCCCAAGAACATTAACAAAAAGAATGTCTAGTCTTTTGGACTGACGACACTGATACTTTAAGGCAAAGGGATAGTTTGTTTTCTGAGGATTTTAAAGGGGAAGAAGGATATATCTCAGTGAAGAATAAAGAATAGAGGTGATTATGATCTTTCTTGAATAGCTGAACGGTTGAGGAGACATTTTGAAATTGTTGAGAATAAAAAGATAAAGGTTTCGCACGTTAAGAATCTTTTTTTTGTTCTTTAAGGGAGTATAAAATTTTCACATGCAAAAAGCTTATGAGAGCAAGGGTATCCATGTCCGGCTTCACGAACTAGCTTTTCTTCGCAAGCTACGCATACAGTTGCTGCTAAACTACGTTAAGCAGAACTAGCATATCGGCAATAAGCAAAAATATTTCGAAATTTGAGAAGCAATTTAGAAATATTTTGGTCTTATTGCTCAAAAGCTGAGCGAGTTCGCGAAGCCTTTTTTATATAGAGATAAGGGATGTTTTAAATAAATTTTTCTAAGGTTGGTTAAGAGGTCCGATAATTTTTTTAATGATAAATCAGTGTCAAGAAGGCGATTTCTCAAATTGTTAAACAAAAAAAGCATCAAAATAAAGACAATTTTCAATTGTTTTTGCGTAAATAGCATTGAAAATTATCAGAAAGAGTGTTTAAATGAGAATGAATCTCATTATCATTTGAGATTTTTCGCTGTTGTTTGTTCTGTTTAAAATGAGGAAGGGGTTAGATAAATGAAGGATGAATCTGTGTTGATTCACTATATCAAGAAGAAGAGGGGGTTATTGACGGTATCAGGAATTTTGGCGACGATTTCGACAGTGGTACAGTTTGTTCCTTTTTATTGTATTTATAAGATTATTGAGTTGTTGATGGTGGGGGACTATTCGGCCAACGGCATGATTCATTGGAGTCTGGTCTCGATGGGGAGTGTGCTGGTGGGAGTCATTCTGCTGTATGGCTCATCGATGTGTTCCCATGTTGCGGCTTTTGATATTTTGTATGAGATCCGCATGGATATTTTGCAGCATTTGTCGAAAGTTTCGATGGGTTACTTTACTAAAAAAACCAGTGGACAGTTGATGAAAATCATTGATCAATGTGTCGAGAAGATGGAATCCTTCATCGCCCATCAAATTCCCGATATTGTTTCCGCCTTGCTTTTTCCAGTGATCTATATTGGTTTGATGCTGACGATTGATTGGTGCTTGGGACTGATGTCGCTGGTTCCGCTTTTCTTAGCTGTTGGTATCTATGCTGTTTTGATGGGGAAAACAATGAAGAACAACAAAGTGAAGGAATACCACGATGCATTGGAAGCGATGAACAGTAATGGCGTGGAATATGTGCGGGCGATGCCGGCGGTCAAGGTCTTCGGCTTATCGGTGGGCAACTTTAAACGATTCTATCAAAGCATCAAGGATTATCGGACACTGGTGATGGATTGGTCCAATGGCTTTCGGATGGGCTATGTTTTATTTACCACTTTGATAACATCTGTCGTTTTATTCGTGATGCCATTAGGGGCCTTTTTGATCAGCCAAAGCCCACAGGATAAAACATTATCTTTAACGGTCATGCTGTTCATCATTTTAGCCTCTGGAACGACGAGTCCTTTTATGAAGCTGATGTATGCCGCCTCCACCTTTAGCAATGTCAATGAAGGGGTCAAACGAGTGGATGAGATTTTCGCCGAGGCACCGGTAAGCGAAAAGGAGAATGCTTCGACGTTTTCCGGAAATGGCATTTCATTTGAGAACGTGTCATTCGCCTATACAGAAGGAAATCCAGTGCTGGAAAAAGTCAGCTTTAAGCTGCAGCCGAATACGATGAATGCGCTGGTGGGCCCTTCCGGTGGGGGGAAAAGCACCATCGCGCAATTGTTATTACGTTTCTATGAACCAGAAGAGGGAACTATATCAATTGGCGGCACAGATATTCGTGAGGCAACGATCGACACATTAATGAAAAATGTTTCGTTTGTTTTCCAAGATGTCACATTATTCAATGATACGGTCGCGGCGAACATTCGCATGGGAAATAAAAAGGCGACTATGGAGGAAGTTCGCTGGGCAGCGCAATTGGCCCGCTGCGATGAATTTATCCAAGAACTGGCTAATGGCTATGACACGATGATCGGGGAGCAGGGTGTGTTCTTATCCAAAGGAGAGGCGCAGCGAATCTCGATCGCCCGTGCGTTATTGAAAAATTCACCGATACTAGTATTGGATGAAGCGACCGCTTATGCGGATGCCGAAAATGAAGTCTATATCCAGCAGGCGATCAGTGAGCTGGTCAAAGGAAAAACGGTATTGATCATTGCGCATCGTCTGTGGACGATCCAGCATGTCGATCAAATTTTGGTATGTGACCAAGGTTCTATCCAAGCAGCAGGTACCCATAATGAATTGTTAGACAGTAATGCTCTCTATCAAAAATTGTGGGCGATCAATGCAGAGACCAAAGATTGGGAGGTAAAGTAGGATGAAACAGCTGATTTATAATATTACCTCGGGAGAACCGAAAACATTAGTCCAGTCAACCTTTTGGGCGACCTTGGAGTCCATTGCGCGTTTGTTACCGGCGGTCATTGCTTTTTACGGAATCTTTGAATTGTTCGAGTCCTATCAGCAAAACCGCCCCTTAAACACACAGCTTTATCTTTATTTGATTTTTGCCAGCGTTGTCTGGTTTGGGGTGCAGGTCCTAGTCTCAACCCTCGCCTATGACAGACAGTACACGGCAGCCTACGATGTTTCTGAAAAGGGCCGGACAAAATTAGCCAACCATTTGCGAAAATTATCGTTGGGCTTTTTAGATAGTCGAGACCCAGGGGATTTGACCACGATGATGCTGGGCGACTATGCTTTACTGGAGAGCGCGGTCTCTCACTTAGTTCCTCAAGCACTTGCGGCGGTAATCCTGCTTGTGATGGCCTTCGTTTCATTATGCCTGATCGATTGGCGGATGACACTTTGTTTGTATGCTATGCTGCCGATCGTTTTGCTGGTAGTCAAGGGCTCAAATATCTTGATGAATAAGCTGGGAGGACGGCACATCCAAGCTAAGGTCGAGAGTGCTTCTCGTCTTCAAGAGTACCTGCAGGGCATCAAAGAAATCAAAGCCTATTCATTAGGCGGTCAGCAGTTTGCCAGAATTCAACAAGCCTTTGATACATTGCGGAAGGAATCTATTCGGATCGAAGGAGCACTGGGACCTGTGGTGATGGTCGCTATCTCGTTGTTACGAATGGGCTTGCCGATCCTTGTTTTCATGGGTTCTTATTTGCTGGCTCAAAGAAGCCTTACTGAGTCGGTTTTCTTGGTCTTTATCGTTGTGGCAAATCGGATTTACGATCCCTTCACGACCCTCATGATCAATTATACTGAAATGCGCTATGCCTTGATCAGTGGTGAACGAATCATGATGATTCATGATCAGCCGGAGGTTCAAGGGAGCGAAGAACTAAATGAAGACTATACGATCCGTTTCACCGATGTCGGGTTTTCATACAAAGACGAGCCCGTTCTGCAAGAGCTCAATCTGGAAATTCAGCCAAGGACATTGACCGCTTTAGTTGGACCCTCCGGCAGCGGGAAATCGACCATCGTGAAATTATTAGCTCGTTTCTATGATGCACAGACTGGAACGATCGAGATCGGCGGCAAAGATTTAAAGACGGTGAATCCAGAAAACCTGTACAGCCATCTATCAATGGTCTTTCAGGATGTGTATCTATTCAAGGATACGATCCTAAACAATATTCGCGTCGGCAATCAAGCGGCTAGCTTTGAGGAAGTAGTGGCGGCCGCTAAAAAAGCCCATTGCCATGAATTTATCAGCGCCCTGCCAGACGGTTATGACACCATGGTCGGAGAAGGCGGCTCCACGTTGTCTGGTGGTGAGAAGCAGCGCATCAGTATTGCCCGCGCCTTCATCAAACAATCAGAAATCATTCTACTGGATGAAGCGACCGCCGCCCTCGATCTAGAAAACGAAGCAGGCGTCCAGCGAGCGATCAAAAATCTGGTCGCTGACAAGACGGTGATCGTGATCGCCCATCGCTTAAAAACAGTCATGAAGGCGGACCAGATCGTCGTGTTGGAAAAAGGCCGAATCGCCGCAAAAGGAACCCATCAGGAGATCTATCAAACCTGCGAGCTTTACCGCAAATTAGTCGATATGCAAAACGAAGCGACCAATTGGAAATTCAGCAAGGATTAGGGCTTAAATTTGAAGAGGAGCAATCGAATGAAGAAGGAAACGAAGAAACTTATGTCAAAAGATTATTTGACCATTGGCTTATATACAGTCGTAGCGTTTGTGGTGATGATGGTCATGTCCATGGTGACGATACCGGTCATGGCCTGGTTTTACCCCTACGCGACAGCGTTTGTACTGTTTTTCACCTGTCCGATTTACCTATTGATGGCCTTTAAGGTTGGGAAAAGAGGCACGTTGTTGCTTTTTGGCGCGATCAATGGCTTGTTTTACGCCATTATGGGAACCGTCTATATTCTGCCCGTCACCTTATTAGGCGGCTTGATCGGGGAAGGTATTCTGGCGAAAACGAAGGGGTATCGTAAATTAGGCCCCCAAACGGCTGCGTTTACGATCTATAATCTGCTGTATGGGTTCTCAAACTATATGATTTTAGCGATTTCTGCGGACCTGTATCAATCGATGATCAAAAATACAGGCTATACGAACAATTATCTTCACTATATGACTGAACCTTTTTGGATTGTCCTGTCAGTCGTGGTGTTGATCGCTGCGATTGTTCTGGGCTGCTTCTTTGGCTATAAATTATTGAACAAGCATTTTGTAAAAGCTGGCGTGATCAAATCAGCCTAATTTGGAGGAGCCGCTTATGAAAAAGAGTATTGATCCGAGAATCCAATTTCTTTTGTTGATCCTTCAAAGCATTTTCGTCTTATGTGCGCAAATGGATCAGTTGATTTTGCTGAACCTTTTTGCGCTAGCCTATTTAGTCTATGCCGGCTTTTTCAAGACGGCTTGCAAAATGGGGATAGTAATTACCGCAACAGTCGCGTTGTCTGTTTATATCATGCTGTCGGATCAGTCATGGGTGAAGTTTCTCGCCTTTTTATGTTTCCTAGTCTTACGCTTTGCTCCAGTCATTATCATGGCGCGGGTGCTGCAGGAGGTTCCTACAGGCCGCTTGATGGCTGCGATGCAAGCATTGAAGCTGCCGAAAAATTTTATTCTCACCTTAGCAGTGACCCTGCGTTTCTTTCCGATCATCAAGCTGGAAAATGATACGATACAGATGTCCGCACGGCTGCGGGGACTGTCTTATTCTCAACCTAAGAATTGGCTGCGGCCGCTCCAGGCCTTTGAGTATACCTTTGTCCCACTAATGATGCGAACGATGAAGATTACCGATGAGCTGACCGCTTCTGCTATGACCAAGGGCATCGATTGTCCCGGTCAGCGCACCTCGATTTCTCAAACGCGATTGTCAGCCAAAGATGTAGTGCTCGTTGTCATTTTTATCAGCTATGTCGTCTGTATATTTACATTCAAGTTTTGGGAGGTCTAGATGATGAAACAAGCCATTAAGTTACACGATATCTGCTTCAGTTACGACGAGAGCGAACCGCAGCTGAAGCATCTTTCCTTAGAGATCGATAAAGGGGAGTGTGTGCTGATTACGGGCGCATCGGGCTGCGGGAAGACGACCTTGACGCGCTTAATCAACGGTTTGATCCCCCATTATTATGAAGGAGAATTGACTGGGGACCTTCAACTCAATGGTAAAAACGCATCAGAGTTAGCAGATTGGGAATATGGCGAACAAGTAGGTAGTGTCTTTCAAGATGCACGTTCACAATTTTTTACCGCGAACGTGTTAGACGAATTGGCGTTTGCTGCGGAGAACTACCGGCTTGAAGCAGAGAAAATCAATCGACGAGTGGATCAAGTGCTGCAGCACAATCAGATGGATTATTTAAAACAGCGTAAATTGGCGCAGCTATCTAGTGGGGAGAAGCAAAAGGTTGCTATGGCCGCAGTTGAGGTCCACAGTCCTGAGATTTTCGTCTTAGATGAACCTTCTGCGAATCTGGACAATCAAGGGAACGCCCAGCTCGCAGCCACCGTGAAACAGCTGAAGCAAGCTGGCAAAACGATCGTAATTGCTGATCATCGCATTCATTATTTAATGGATGTGGTGGATCGAGTGATTTATATGGCAAATGGAGAAATTCTGACGCAATGGACCATTGAGACGTTTCGCCAATTATCAAAAGCGACTTTGAGTTCCTTTGATATTCGCGAAAAACAGAGCATCTGTCTCACTGAGCTATTGCGTGAAGAAAAAAACATCGACTCTGCGTTTTTAGAATTGGAGGAGCTGACGATCGGTTACCATTCGATGGGACCTAGTTTGATCAAAAATCTTAACCTTCATTTAGACAAGGGTGAGATTGTCTTGATTACTGGACAAAACGGATTGGGAAAAACTACATTGGCTCGTACACTTTGTGGATTAAATAAAGAAAAAGCAGGAACAATCACTGTCAATGGTCAGAAACAATCAATGAAAAAGCGACGAGAGAAATGCTGGTTCGTATTGCAGGATGCAGATTATCAACTATTTTCGGACAGTGTACTAAATGAATTACTACTAGGTACAAAAAAAACGGAGGAGAATTTGGCAAAGGCAGAGCAGCTCCTCAAAGAATTGAATCTCTGGCGATTCAAAGAGCAGCATCCAGCTACCTTATCCGGTGGTCAGAAACAGCGATTAGTCTTTGCGGTCGGTCTGATGCGGGAACCAGAGCTGCTGATCTTAGATGAACCAACTTCAGGCTTGGATGTTGGAAATATGCGGCGTGTGCAACGAATGATCACGAATTACGCGAAAAAAGGAATAACCTTTGTCATTATTACCCATGACTTCGAATTTGCCAAAGGCTTTGGGCGAAGCACGATCCAACTAGAAAAGATGATCTCAAAAAACGCATTACAACCAAATTTAGCATAGTCACTCAAGTTTCGTGCATGCAAAACTTGGATAACTTCTAATGTAGTATCTTCCGTTGACAATTGAACACTGGTTTTGATTTAATCCGCTTTTTTTCAGAGCACACAAAATGAGTCCCCTATGCTTTATAATGAGTTCGACCAAAAACCAAAGCAAGCAAGGGGACTCCTGACTTATGTCAAATCAAACCTCGATTAAAAAGTAATCACTAAATGAGATTTTTGCCATTTTTTCTGAATTGAAGCTTTTTTATCATCTGCGAAAAGTCAGAATCACTAAACAAAAGGGCTGTGTAACCACCTTTGATAGGGAAAATCTTTTTCCTATCCTTGTCATTATCCAGCAGGTGTTAAAAAAATTACGTGAAACACTAGAATAATACACATGAGATTTTTGTCAGATGTAACAAAGAAATTTACGGCTACTTTTCATTTGATGAAGGGTAGCTCTTTGTATTTTTTACCCACTTTACTATGCGAGTGGCTCAAGAGAGCTTCCAATGTGGAATCAAAAAAACTCCTAAAAGTGACAAACAGATGATAGTTTTCGACCACATCACAATCCTGCTTAGGAAGGCACTTTCAAAAAAGGTTACTGATAAGTTTAAGGACCAGTGATAAAATTAGATAACAAAAAATGAACACCCACAAAAGTGGAGATTAGCCGTCAAATATTGGTCGCTAATCTCCATTTTGCATAGTTATTCCAGTGCTTTTTTAGGATTTCAAAAAAACTGAGCTTTTTCAGTATCCCTAAATTTTAGTTCATATTTTTGCATTAAAATAGAAAAGCCTGAGTAGTTATGGAAAATAGAGTGGACGATGTGAACGAAAAAATCAATTGTCTTTATGGGAAAATCCTTCTTCCACGATACTCATAGGCCGGATCAAGTAAGTGATTATTAGTCCTTCACATGAATGACGATTTTTCCTGCAAGCGTTAAGTTGGCAAGAGCAGTCAAGTCTTCAGACGTACCATTGGTAAATTGGAAGCTGACTTGTTTCTGCTGATCCTGCTGCTGTTCAGGAGTAGGCTGTGCTGCCACGGTAACGAGTTTTCCATCAGATTTTAAGACTTTTAAGCCAGTCTCAATGTCACCTGCTGTATCAAAAACGGCATCATAATCCTGTAAAATATCTGCTGGAGAGACCTGATTGTAGTCGATAATTTCATCAGCTCCTAGTCGCTTCAACAGCTCATGATGAGAAGGACTCGCAGTTGCTGCTACATAAGCACCCGAAGCTTTAGCAAGCTGAACAGCGATCAAACCAACACCGCCAGCACCACCTTGGATCAATATTTTTTGTCCTGCCTGTACGTTTAAGTTCTTCACAATGGCACAATAGGCAGTCAATCCGGCAATCGGTAACGCAGCTGCTTTGTCAAAGGAGAGACCGGCAGGGATTGGAGCGATCAAATCGGGCGTCGTGATTACATATTCGCTGTATGAACCGTTATTTCCTGGGCGTACGGTTGGTGCATTGCCAAAAACAGGATCGCCCACTTTATACCCAATCACATTTTCACCCACTTCCGCAACGATCCCAGCAAAATCCCAACCTAGTACAATGGGAAAAGTCCAGAGCTCATTAAAAGGTTTATCCAGCATTCCTAACCGACCAGCGATATCCATAGGATTGATACTAAATGCATGGTTGGTTATCAAAACTTCATTTTTTTGCAGCGTTGGTTGAGCAAGTCCGTCATTTGTAATTCTTTGGCTGCACCGAATTGATGAATAGCGATTGTTTTCATTCTATGACCTTCTTTCCACTTTAATCCCATCATAAACTATGGGGTCAACACCATAGCAACCAATTTGGCTATTTTTTATTCGAAGGATTTGGATTGTTGAGAAAATCAATTTTTTGATCAATAAATGCTGTGATTTCAACTAACTGCTGCATATGTTCTTGAAGGGAGGTTTTATAATCTTGCAAGATTTTCAAGTGTTTCTCTATGGAATCTTCCTCAGAAATCTCTCGCAACAAGGCTAGGTCCATTCCGATATACTGAAAAACCTTGACCATCTGCAGGCGTTGAAGATTGTTAGCAGAGTATCGGCGATAATTGTTTTTATCTCGTTGAATAGGACCTAAGATATCCAGTTTTTCATAATAACGCAAGGCTTCTTTGGTAAAGCCAGTAATCGCTATGACTTCCTTAGTAGAGAATTCTGCTTGCTCTTTAGGAATATCAAATAATTGAAATATCGGCATCATGTTTAATCCTTTCTTTAGACACTAGGACCAGAGACTGCAAAGATGGTTCGAGCCTCTGACTTTAGTGTACGCTATTTCTAAAACTTGGTACAAGTGATTCCTACTACGTACAAACTACAATTGTTCACTATTTTCCCACCAATGGTCAGCCATTTGTGTTGAGAACTGGGCCGGAAGGGGAACTATTTTTCCCGATTCATTAAAGAACTGTCCGCTTGTCTGGCCTAGTGCTGGCTCTGTGGCTAAATACGCACCGATGGGAGGATTTTTCTTAGATAGTCGCGCGAGCAGCGGACCGACTATTTTCAATAAACGACTACTATCCTCTGCCCCATAACTAGAGTCAGGGATGTTTCCGGGATGAAAAATATTTACTGTGACCCTTGTATCCTTCAATACTTGAGCCAATTTTTGTGTAAGCAGGATTCGGCCAACTAAAGCCTCACCAGTGATCTGCATCCCGCTGTAATTTTCGGAACTGGGAATAGGTTGAGGCGCGCTTACTTTAAGTCGACGAACGAGGATGGGCAAAGCGCCCACCATGAGAATGCGACCTTGTTCCGCTTTTTCTAAAAGCGGCAGCAGAGCATTGAGCAGCCAGAAATGGGACAAGTAATTTAAAACAAAATTTTGATCGTAACCAGTTTTGGTGAATTGTTGCGTGGGCTGCATAATCCCAATTGAACTGATCAGGACATCGATCTGATCAATGGTTTCACTAAGCGCTTTACTTAACTTAATGACGGCAGCTTTGGTACTTAAATCGGCTTGAATGAAAGCGATGTCTGGATTATGAGTGGCTTGCTGCAATTGCTGCACGGCTTGCTCGCCTTTGGTTGCATTGCGGGCGACAATAAGAATTTCGTAATCTTTCTGAGCTAAGTCTTGCGCCGTTTTTTTGCCCACTCCTGAATTTCCACCAACGATTAAAGCAATTTTTTTATTTGTCATTTGAAAGTCTCCTTGTTTTTATGTTTTGATGATTGTAAACTATGAAGTACACTTTATAGCAAGGAGAATTTTCATGAAGCAGCAATATTATTCGGCAGAGCAAGCCGCGCAAATGGTTGGTATATCCAAAGCCGCTTTACGTTATTATGAGAAAAACAATATCATTGGTCCGATTGCGCGAGATGAACACGGCTATCGACGTTATACTGCAGATGATCTGGATTGGATCAAAGTGATCATTCTGATTCGAGAAATTGGTATTCCGGTAAAAAGCTTAGTTGGCAGTCGAGATGCCAGTATGCGTGAGCGCGTGGATTATTTGAAAGAATATCGCCAAACCGTTCGAGCGGAAATAAAAAAGTTGGAACAAGCCGATAAACTTTTGGTCGCTAAAATCGACTACTTAATAACCAATGAATTGTAATTTTTTACTAAACCGATTTGTGGAAAGAAAAAAATACCTCATGCAAACCGCTACCTCGTTAGAGAAATAGCGACTTACATGGGATATTTTACCCTCTCAACACATCAGCATACGCGGATTTCAAATAGAATTCCTTCTGAGCAAAGGGGCACAAGGGGAGGATCTTTTTGTTTTCTCTGCGGGCTTTTTTGACGCCCTCGAAAACTAAAGCTTCGGCATAGCCTTTTCCGCGATTGGAGTCGTCAACAAACGTATGATCAATGATAAAGAGGTGTTCACCGGCATCGGACCAGGTCATTTCACCAATTTCATGGTCGTTTTCTGTCAAAACAAATCGATTTTTTTCTTCTCTGATCTCCATTTTAATTGTCTCCTTTGGCGATATATTGCAACGCCCCGCTTGGACATGAAGTGATGATTTCCTTGAGCTGCTGCGGTTCTCCGTTATTTGGCAGGATCCAAGGTTTTCTGCCGACTTCAAATACTTGCGGATTCCCTTTGACACATTTTGCCGCGTGTTGGCACATGTCCTTATGATAATACACATCGAGCTGCTCACCAGCGTATTTTCGATAGCCTTGATTTAGTAATTCAGCTTCCTTCATATATGATCTCCTTTTTTTGGCTACTTGGAAAGCAGCTCTTTTTCAAATTTTTCGACCGCCTTTTCCGGGATCACCCATAGTAATAAGCCCAATCCATTGACGATCAAGATCAAGGATGGGGAGACAAAGATTCCCAATAAAATCGCCAAGACATTCAAAGCTAGTGTGGCTGCCGATTTAGTATAGGAAGAAAAAATGGCGTGGACGGCTGAGCCTTGACCATTCTTTTTGACCAGTGTCCGACTCAATAAGTAATAGCTGCTGTCTGCAACCAGCAGCATGATGCCATAGAGCAGCTGCGGTGCCAGTGCGGTCGGAAATTCACTGACCCAAGATGTGGCGAAGGGAAAGAGGGTCAGTGAAAAGATCAGCAGATTATTGGCCCATAATGTCCAGCCGCTGATTTTTTCGACAACCTGGAATAGGTGGTGATGATTATTCCAATAAATCGATAAAATAGTGAAGCTCACGATATAAATAACTAGCTCGTGTTCGATCCCTTTAAAGGAATGGAAGGTCTCCCCTGCGGGTGTATGCAATTCCAATACTAAAATGGTCATCACGATCGCAATGATCGCATCGGTAAACGCCTCTAAACGATTCTTCGACATAAGACACCTCCCTCGTAGTCTAATTTGTCAGATCGATTCATGTCTTGCTTACTCTTAGTTATTCAAGAACCATGATCGACATTATCATAACAATAACGACGAGGACATGCTGTTTCTTCTTTTGGGATTTTTATAAAAAAAAGAATAGCTTTTTTGCAGATTGAAAGGTATTGCCTGTCTAACGCTGCGGCTGAAAAATGCATTTCATCCGTTTGATTTTGTTGAACAGGTATATCTAGTCTGTTTCTGGATTTCCCAGTAACGTATTCATTTGAGCATGCCTCTTTAATAAGAAGTAACCCAAAATTTGTCGATTCAGCCCACTCCATTTATAGCTATTCGTCCTAAGACTTTGGTATGATAATAGTGAATGTATGAATGACTAATAAGTCTAGACTAAAAATACAGGGAATTGGAGCAATTAGTATGAACACGATTCAAATATGGCTGCAAGAACAGCAGAAGCAAGGAAGGTTTGATTTTGTTGGGATCGCCTGCGATGTGGCGCAAAAGAATGAACCTAAAGAGATTCGCTGGCTGTATGTCGCCGGCAATCAGAGTGAAGCCTACAAACGAATTCGCCTGCAGGTAGGTCGAGGGATCGCTGGCATCGTCTGGAAAACAGCCCGTGCACAGCTGGATGAAGAAATCCTTCAACAGCCAGAAAAATTGATCGAGTATCCTATCGCACGATTGGAAAAGCTGCAAACAGCACTAGCAATTCCGATCATGGATGCAGGCGAGGTCAGCGCTGTTCTGATGGGCGGCTATCGTGAGAAGCGTTCGTTCAGTTCGCGGCAAAGAGATTACTTAGAAACAGCCGCGGTTGAATTGGGCCACTTGTTGAAGGAGGAAGGGCAAAATGATTGAGTTGCCGGAGTCATTATTTCAGCTCATCCAAGAGGCAATCTGGATTTTAGGAAAAGCAGATGAATTGATCGCAGTAACCAAAGCGGGACAGCAAATGGAACAAAATTATCAAGTGAAGATACCCGCGATTTTAGAAATTAGCCGCGGCAAAGGATGCGCCTTGCATAGCACAAAAGAAGAGTGCTTGAATTGTTCGCTGCCGGAACAAATTTCGCCAACGGGATTTCCCTTTGTTCTACTAAATTCAAAGGGGCAGGAGGAAGAGTTTTGGGGCAGTGTCAATCGTGAGGGGGACTGTCAAATCTTGGAAATTCAAGCGCGAAGGACAACCTTAAATGAGGTCTCCTTTTTCGATTACTTAAATAGCGCGCGTGAATATGAGCGAAAGAAGATCGCACAGGATCTGCACGACGGCATCGCCCAAAGTGTCTATAGTTTGATGCTGGAGACCCAGGGATTAAAATGGCTGTCAGAGGAAGAGCAGACGGAGAAATTCAAGCGTATCCATCAGCATTTTTCGGAAGTCTTGTCCGAAATCAAGAATCTGGCGAGTGAGTTACGTCCGCTGGAGATTGATGCTTTCGGTTTAGTCCACGCTTTGGAGCAGTTTAGTGAGCGAACGAGCGAAATGACTGGATTTGAGATTGAATTGATGGTCATTGGTGAAGAACAACGAATCAATGAAGCGATTCGCATCACGATCTATCGGATTATTCAGGAAGCAGTAACTAACGCGATGAAGTATTCAGGCGAGAACCAAGTGCGTGTCCAACTGTGTTTCGAAGAAAAGGAATTATTCATCGAGATACATGACCAAGGGATCGGCTTTGGTTCACAGGGGCAAGCAAAAGGGTTTGGTTTGATCAATATGAAGGAGCGCGCGCATTCGATTCACAGCGAGCTGATCATTTCCTCTAAACCACAGCAGGGGACACTTATCCAGCTTCGAGTCCCTTTAAGAGAGGGGCGAGAAGAGTGAAGATTTTAATTGCTGATGATCATGTCATGATTCGAAATGCACTGGCCTTCCTAGTCAATACACAGCCGGATATGGATGTGGTAGCAGATGCTGCCGATGGTCACGAGGCATTCATGCTTGTTGAGAATAGTCCGATTGATCTCGTGTTGATGGATATCAGCATGCCCCCCGGTGAGAACGGTTTATTGACGACAAAACGGCTGAAGGAGACCTTTCCCGAGGTCAAAGTGATCATTTTGACTATGTATGATGATCATTCTTATGTACGTGAAGCCATGGAGGCAAACGCTGATGGCTTCATTCTTAAAACGGCGAATGATGAGACACTGATCAAAACGATTCGTAAGGTTTATGGCGGGGAACGTTACTACGATGGCTATACCGAGCAGGAATTAAGTGAGATCACCTTGGAAAAAGAAGACCCTCTCTATGCCAGTCTCTCCAAACGTGAAAAGGAAGTATTGCCGTTGGTCGCTTTAGGCTATAACAACAAACAGATCGCCGAAAAACTGTTCATTTCTGTAAAAACAGTGGAGGTGCATAAAGCCAACATCCGAAAAAAATTAAAGCTGGAAAGCTATGCGAGTTTATTGCACTATAGCTTAAAGAATCATCTGATTGATTTTTAACGCAGCAGGATCAAAAATAGTCAAAGTCAGGAGCAGATAAATGATCGGAATTATCTTTGTTTTACATGGACGTAAAAATAAAATCGCTACAGCCAATCTATCAGTGATTGAGGAGGTAGCCAAGGGGTTCCCATATCCTTATGAAATCGGGTTATTGGAGGGCTCCTTTCAAACGCTGGAGGAGGCGATCCAGTCATTGCTGAAGCAGGGAGTTGCAAAAGTCGTCTTTTTACCGGTGTTGCTTTTTCCCGCAACGCATGCCAATGAAGATTTACCAGACCGAGCCAAACGACTGCTTGAAAAGAAGCTGCCCTATCAGATTTTGTCCACTTTAGGTACAACCAAGGCGGTCGAGGATTTCATTGTGGAGCAAATTCGTTCTGTGGAAGACCCTAATATGGAGGTCCTTTTGATTGCTCATGGGACGCCCCACTATCCAGAACCTCTTCAGCAATTAAGCCAAATCGCGCAGAGCGTCGAACGGCAGGTCGGACGAAGGGGCTATTCTGCGGGTTATTATGGTGAACGGACCTATCAGCAGGTTTTACAGGAGCATCCGAATCCCCTGATTATTCAGCGCTTATTTCTTACGGAGGGTTATTTGGCTAAAAAAATAAAGCAGGAACTGATTGACCAAAGAGGGGGGCAAGATGTTTTCCTGCCAACTATGCAAAATAGTGAGGCTTTGGCGGCAGCGATTGCTGAACGATTAGAGGAAATTTCATGTATCCAGTCATGATCGATATAAAAAAATTCTCTGTTTTGGTTATTGGCGGCGGAAGAATCGCGACTAGAAAGGCAAAAGGTTTGGTGGAAGCAGGTGCGGTCCCCACGATTATAGCGCCGGAATTCACGGCGGAGATCAAAGCCTTAGCAGAGGATAAACGAGTGAGTTTGAAACAGCGCGTCTTTCGCAAGGGTGATACGAAAGACTTTCAATTCGTCTTTATTTGTACGGATGATGCACGCGCAAATCAGCAAATAGCGGCAGAAACAACAACGGAGCAATTGGTCAATGATACCACGCAGCAATCACGCGGTAATTTCTTCAACATGGCGGTGATCAGAGATGAAGCCTTCGAGGTCGCGGTTTCAACACGGGGCAAGTCACCCGCCCAAGCAAAACAGCTAAAAGAAAAACTAAGCGGATTTTTGAAGCAGCTGTGAAGAAATCTTCAACTACAAGTAACGAATAGGTAGTTTCTAAAAGTGACTTCGCAAATTTCGGCTTATTTCACCAGAAGCTATTATATTAAACGCAATTTAATCAGAAAAGGGTGTGGGACAAGACTTTTGTCACACACCCTTTTTTATGAATAAATAGGGGATTCCCTTATATAAAAAACGATTCAATTCATTTATTGTGAGGGTGTGAACAAATAGAAGCCGAGGTGGAGAGATTGAAAGAACGTTTAGTAGTCATTGGAAATGGGATGGCTGGGGTACGTACAGTAGAAGAAATTTTAGAACGTGATGCTGATCGGTATGCGATAACGATCATTGGCAATGAGCAATACCCAAATTACAATCGAATCATGCTTTCGAACGTATTACAAAAAAAGATGACGGTCGATGAGATCATCACAAATCCAATGGAATGGTACCTTGAAAATCAGATTACACTGATTAATGCCGATCCAGCCGTCGGTATCGATAAGGACGTGAAAACTGTCACAACCGAGTCGGGCAAGGTGCTGCCGTATAACAAAATTATTTTTGCGACAGGCTCTCATCCATTTATCCTGCCGATTCCCGGCGCAGATAAGGAAGGAGTGGTAGCCTTTCGCACGATCGATGATACAGCCGAGATGCTGGCAGCAGCTGCTAAATATAAGAAGGCAGTAGTTATCGGTGGCGGCTTGTTAGGTCTTGAAGCAGCGAAAGGATTGCAGGAGCAAGGCATGGATGTAACGGTCGTTCATTTAGCGAAGTGGCTGATGGAGACCCAGCTGGATGAAAAAGCCGGCAATTTACTACAAGCGGAGTTAGAAGACCAAGGGCTGCACTTTTTGATGGAGCATAGTACCCAAGAAATTTTGGGAGAAGAACGCGTGACTGGCATGCGTTTTGCAAATGGGACAGAGCTCGAGACTGATTTGATCGTAATGTCGATCGGGATTCGTCCAGCGGTTGAATTGGCGCGTGAAATTGGCTTGACGGTCAATCGCGGGATCGTCGTAAATGACTACATGGAGACCAGTTTGCCGGATATTTACGGCGTTGGTGAATGTGTCGAGCATAACGGCGTTTGCTACGGCTTAGTGGCGCCATTATTCGAGCAGGGGAAAATTTTGGCGGATCTTTTGACCGATCAGCCGGAGATCAAAGCCTATCAAGGCTCAAAAACCTTCACTTCCCTAAAAGTTTCAGGTGCTGACCTGTATTCAGCGGGGAATATCTTGAATACAGAAGGCATGGACAGTATCGAGGCATTCGATAGTGCCTCTAGAAAATACAAGAAGATCTTCTTAAAGGATGGAAAAATCCAAGGGATCGTTCTTTACGGCGAAACGGATGATGGCAGTCGCTACTATAATTTGATGAAAAAGGGTCAAGAGATCAGCGAGCTTGATCTTCAAACGATCGCAGTCCTGCAGGCAGTCGGAGAAGGGGCTGGTATGGGTGCCGATGTCATCGAATGGGAAGACGATGAGACCGTTTGTGGCTGTAATGGCGTAGATAAGGGGTCAATCCTACGCTCGATTCGCGAGAAGGGCTTGACCAGCGTCGCAGAAGTAGGGAAAGTGACCAAAGCCGGTACCTCCTGTGGGAAATGTAAGCCGCAGGTTCAAACCTTATTGGAATATGAACTTGGTGACGCGGTCACGACGGCTACCGGTATTTGTCCGTGTACCGATTTGAATCGTGATCAGGTCGTTACGCAAATCTATGGAAAGCATTTGATTAGTACGAATGAGGTATTTGCTGAATTGGGATGGCGCAATCCAGAAGGCTGTTCGAAATGTCGTCCAGCGGTGAACTTTTATCTGAATGTGGCTTGGCCGGCAGAGCACGAGGATGAAAGAGATTCTCGTGTCGTCAATGAACGAATGCACGCCAATATCCAAAAAGACGGAACCTTCTCAGTCATTCCAAGAATGCGCGGCGGACAAACGACTCCGCAGCAATTAATGAAGATCGCACAGGTAGCTGAAGCTTACGATGTTCCGCTAGTCAAGGTGACGGGATCGCAACGAATCGGTCTTTATGGAGTGAAAAAGGCAGATCTGCCAAAAATTTGGGCGGAGCTGGACATGGTAGCGGCGCAAGCCTATGGCAAAGTATTCCGATCAGTGAAGACGTGTGTCGGTCAAAGCTTCTGCCGCTTCGGTACCCAAAAAACGATGGAGCTAGGGATTGAGATCGAAAAGCATTTTGAATACATCGATACACCTCATAAGTTCAAAGTCGGGGTTTCAGGCTGTCCACGAAGCTGTGTAGAATCAGCGGTGAAGGATTTTGGCATCATCAGTGTCGAAAACGGCTTCCAAATCCTGATCGGCGGAAATGGCGGAACCGAGTTGGTCGAAGCACAGCATCTTGTGACGGTTGAGACGGAGGAAGAAGTCATCGATCTATGTGGTGCGATGCTACAATATTACCGTGAAACAGGGATCTATGGTGAACGGACAGCGCCTTGGGTCGAGCGGATGGGCTTTGAAAATGTCAAGACAGTTCTGTTAGACCCTGAAAAACGTCAAGCACTTTGGAAGAGCTTAAATGCGGCGATTGCCACAAAAGGCCGGAAGGATGCTTGGCAGCCAATCACCAAAGACCTTGATTTAAGGGAAAAAATGTATACGATCGAAAAACCAGAACTAGTGGGAGTAGGTGATTAATTTGTCAAAATTATTAGCAACGAAAAAAACTAAGCTGATCCCGCGGATCGGCCGATCGGTTGTTTTAGCGGATCAAAAGATCGCGGTCTTTGAATTGTCTGATGGCAGAGTGTTCGCGATTGAGGACTATTGTCCTTTGACCAAGGGACCGGTCTTGGAGGGCATTGTCTCAGGCGAGTATCTATATGAGCCAATGCGTGAGTATAAGATCTCGTTAGTCGATGGAAAGATTCAAGAACCGGATGAGGGGCAAGTAAAGACCTATCCTATAGAAATCGTTGAAGACGATATCTATATCGAGGTCTAGCCAATGATTTCCTTTGTTGGCGCCGGCCCCGGTGATCTTGAATTACTGACCGTTAAGGGGAAACGGCGGCTACAGGAAGCCGATGCGGTCATCTACGATCGCTTAGTCAATCCGCTGCTGCTGTTTTATTGCAAAGCCGATTGTGCGCTGATTTATGTTGGAAAAACCCCTTACCAAAACAGTATGAAGCAGGAAGCCATCAATCAGCTTCTGATTGATACAGAAAAGAAGTATGCCCAGGTCGTTCGCTTAAAGGGAGGCGACCCGGGGATTTTCGGCCGCTTGACCGAAGAACTCGAAGCCGTCACCAGTGAGGGAATTTCCTTTGAAATCATTCCTGGAATCACGGCGGCCAGCGGAACGGCTGCTTACAATGGGATTTCTTTAACAGAAAGAGCACGGGCAAGAGCCGTCACTTTCATGACTGGGCATGTAAAAGAAAATGAAATCGCGGCTTTTCCAGTCTTAACCAAAGAACAAACACTCTGCGTATACATGGGAGTCGAGGCACTGCCCAGTTTCATTACGCATTTGTCTAGCAACGGTTTTTCCCCAAGAACCGAAATCTCCGTCATCAGTTGGGGAACCTACGGGCGGCAAAAGAAAGTGACTGGGACCTTATCAACGATTTTACCAATGATCGCTGAAGCGGGGCTCAAAAACCCAGCGATGATCCTGATCGGTGAGGTGGTTTCGAGTGAGCAAAAATTTAATTGGTTCGAAAAACTACCTAAATATGGTCTGCGGTGTCTGCTTGTATCGACCCGCTCGCCAACGATCGACGAGCTGCTTCAGTATACAAGTGTTGGCGCGGATGTCTGGTGGCATCAGGTAGGCGAAAAACGGGATATGAGATTCGACAGCATCAGTGACCGGTATTTAGCCGAACAGTCCTTTGAACAGATCATTTTTATGGAACAAGCAGCCGAAGGATTATTTTTAAATAAGCAAAGAGGAGAGTAAAAATATGTCTTTATCACCAAAAGATTTAGTGGATGAAGCGATCGCGAGAGGTAAGGCGAAAGCGAATTATAGTTTTCTAACAATTGCCGTATTAGGGACGATGGCCGGAGTATTTATCGGGTTAGCCGGTGTTGCCATGATTCGGACGATGGGGTCCATGCCAAAAGAATGGGGAACCCTAGTAAACTTATTAGGCGCGGTCGTTTTTCCCTTTGGCTTGATTTGTTTACTGCTGGTTGGCGGCGAATTAGTGACCGGAAACATGCTGGCAGTCAGCATGGCGCTTTATGCCAAAGAAATCACTTTGAAGCAATGGGCTCGTAATATGTTTTTAGTCACCCTTTTCAATTTGGTTGGAGCATTGGCCGTAGCCATCTTCTTTGGCTATTTTTCAAATACGTTACAGGGAGCTTTTGTGGATCGTACCATCGCGGTAGCCCAGGGACGTGTGGCAGATGGACCGTTACAGGCGTTTTTATCAGGGATTGCCTGCAATATCTTAGTTTGCACAGGGGTCTATATGAACATGGCGTCACGCGATTTTATTGGAAAAATCTTTGGTACCTGGCTGCCTGTCGCTGGTTTTGTCATCGCAGGTTACCAGCACGTAGTGGCAAATATGTTCCTTATCGCTACTGGCGTACTAGCCGGGGGAGTAACGATTGGACAATTTGTTGAGAACATGATTTTCGTATGGTCAGGCAATTTGGTTGGCGGCGGTGTCATTCTGGCGGGCATGTATTTTCTAGCCTTCAAAGTGGGCATGAAGCCAAAATCGCAAAAATTGGAAAATGACGAGCCTTCCCCTATAATAGTGGAGGAAAAATAATAGATCGAGGAATCCTATGAGACGATTAAAAGTGGGCACACGAAAAAGCCCCTTGGCGATGAAGCAAACACAGATAGTCGTGAACTTACTAAAAGAAAAATGTCCGTCATTGGAAATTGAGGTCGTCGGACTTTCAACCAAAGGAGATCGTCTGCAGCAGGCACCTTTAACTCAAATCGGAGGAAAAGGTGTCTTTGTTAAGGAAGTAGAATATCAATTACAACAAAAGCAGATCGACTTTGCCGTACATAGCTTAAAGGATATGCCCGCTATTCTACCAGCGGATCTTATGCTAGCCGCCACACCTAAACGGGCGATGCCGCTGGATTGCTTGATTTTAAAGGATCAAAACGTGCTAAAAAGTCAACAGGAGCTCGTTATTGGTACCAGCAGCATTCGTAGAGCCAAGCAATTAGGTCTAAGATATCCCCAGATGCGTTTTGTCCCGATTCGCGGGAAGATCGAAACGCGCTTAGAAAAAATGCTCAGCGAAAAAATGGACGGGACAGTTTTGGCCTGTGCCGGCTTAGAACGGATGAACTATTTTGCCAGCCTGCCAGCCTATCAAATATTGGCACCGGAAGTATGTGTCCCGGCAATCGGTCAGGGGACATTAGGGGTGGAATGCCGAAGGGAAGATCACGAGCTATCCGCATTATTAGCAGAAATCACTGATCCTCAAACTCAGGAAGCTGCCAACGCTGAGCGTTTTTATTTGGCGGAAATGAATGGGAATTGTGACATCCCAATCGGTGCTTTCACAGAAAAAATAGGCAACACTTGGGATTTTTTTGCCTTTTTAGCCGAGAATCTGGAGGATCGAGGCAGAAAGATTCATTTGACAGGAAGTGATCCGTTATTATTAGCAAAACAAGCAGTGGGCCAGTTACTGCCCCAAAAACCCTGCTGTTAACACGAGGTATCGGATTGAATGCGGAGGACGCGGCCTTTTTTGAACGCTTGAATTTTCAAGTTGAGCTGCTGCCGCTAACGTCGATCCATTTCAATGGGATGCACCATCAGCAGCTCCAACAAGTAAGAGCCAGCCAATGGATTTTCTTCACGAGTCAGACTGCTGTAGAGCAGACATTGTTGGTCGCTGATCCCAGAACAAAGATCGCTGTGATCGGTACAAAAACGGCGCAGAAGGTCAGAAAATTGGGCTTTGAACCGACCTTCATCAGTTCGATTGAGACCAAACAGGCCATGCTATCTGAATGGAAGGAAAAATACCCGTCTCCCACGACAATCTTTTATCCTAAAAGTCAGCTAGCGGATCATTATTTAGAGGAACAACTTGGAAATCATTATCAAGTCCATTCTTATATTTCTTATGAGAATCGCTTTCCCCAGACATCAAGGGAGCGCTTAAAAAAACTGCTGTCTGACAAAAAATTCCAAGCAGTCTATCTAACTAGTCCTTCAGCCTGGCGACGCTTTTATTCGGTGTATCGTCTTTTTGATTACGAGTTAGAGATTATTGTCATTGGAGAAACAACTAGAAGAGTCGTTTTCAATGACGGGTATGCTAGTCGGTTGCTCTCAAACTTTGCGGCTGTTGAGCAGGTTTAGCTCACTGGTAAAAAAAACATATACCAAAAAAATTGGCATGATGGGTATAATAGTAAGAGATTAATCGCTCTTTCAGCATGAGACCCGTCAACCAAAACATTATTTAATGACTGGGTCCCATGAATTAAAGTATTTATTTTGCTTGTGATTGATTATCTCTGAAGGAAATAGGGAGATATCGTTGACGAGTCTTGTAAACAGCTGCTATCTATTCTTGTTTTAAAATAAAGCAAAAAAATGAGCGTGTATTCATCCCATAAGAATAGAAAGCTTGTCTAAAAAAAGTTATTGACACAGTAATGAAAGCGTGTTAGTCTCAAGTTGTTCAATTGAATAAGCATCGTAAAAAGGGAAACCTAGATGCCTCTTTACAAATTTGTATTGAGTTCAGGGTAGTAATCATATTAAGTTGTGAGCTAGACCTATCTTCCATATTTTGGGGAGATAGGTCTTTTTGCTTTCCGGGAGGCGATAAAAATGATCATTAAAAAGATATTGAATAATAATTTTTTGATTGTTGAAGAGAACCAAACAGAAAAAATTATTATGGGTAGAGGAATTGCTTTTGATAAAAAAGTCGGTCAAAAGGTTGATCAAAATCGGATTCAGAAAGAATTTGTGACGACAAATTCTGAGTTTGGAAATAAACTTGCCGAGTTGATTAATAATGTATCAATGGAAATCTTTCAAGTCGTAGAAGAAATAGTTGAATTGTATAAAAAGGAGTTTGGGAAAGAAATTAGTGATGCTATCTATATTTCCTTGTCGGATCATTTAAATTTTTCACTGAAACGAACACAAGAAGAATATATGTATAAAAATATGCTGATATGGGATATTCATAATTTTTATCCCAAAGAATATGAAATTGGAATTTATGGAAGAAATCGAATGAACCAATTATTTGATTTAAATCTTCCAAAAGAAGAAGCAGGGTTTATTACACTGCATCTATTAAACGCAGATCTAAGTTCCGATAATCCTAGTGAAATTCAGCAAATTATCCAAATAGTTCAAGAGGTGACTGATACAATTCGCTATTATTTTGGGATTGAGTTTGAAACACAATCGTTGTACTACCAACGTTTGATTACCCATGTTCGTTTTTTCGCTCAGAGAGTCATAAAAGGAGTCTCTGGATCTCAAGGGTTAGATAACGAAGAATTGCTGTCCATGATTAAAGAGAAATACTTAGAAACGTATCGTTGTGTATTAGTAATTGAAAAGCATATTAAAAATAAGTATCAATTTGTTTTATCGGCCGAAGAAAAAATGTATTTAACATTGCACATTCAGAAAATAGTTTTTGAGAGGGAAGAGGAAAAAGATAATGAATAAATATCATGATTTGGTTCAATTTATCATTCAGCATGTGGGCGGCAAAGAGAACATTGTTGGTGTTACGCATTGTATGACACGATTGCGTTTCACATTAGTAGAACCATCAGTAGTAGAAGAGACCGCATTATTAAATCATGCAGAAATTATCACTGCACAATACTCTGGCGGACAATATCAAGTAGTTATTGGAACTCATGTAGCCGATGTTTATCAAGAAGTTTTGGCAGAAATTGGTGGTGATAAAAAGCTAACACATACGGAAGAGCAACCTGAAAAAAAAGGGTTAATTAATCGCTTTATTGAAATTATTACAAAAGTAATTACGCCAACTTTAGGAATTTTGATTGCTGCGAGTTTGGTGTTAGGCGTTCAATCAATTTTAACCATTGCCAATTTGACAACACCAGATCGTGGTGAATCAATTATTTTATCAGCTTTAGGAAATGCGTTGTTTACTTTCTTTCCAATAATTCTTGGCTATACCAGCGCTAAGGCATTCAAATCGGATGGATTCATCGGTATGATGATTGGAGCAACCTTAGTTTTTCCGACTCTGCTAGCTGATTTGACCTCAGGAAAGCCGCTTTATACATTATTTACTCATACTATCTTTGAAACACCTGTATTTAAAACCTTTTTTGGTATTCCGATTATTTTTCCAGAAAATGGATACACATCAACAGTTATTCCAATAATTTTGGCGATGTTTTTCATTTCAAAAATAGAGAAGAAGTTGAATCAAGTTATTCCTAAAGTCTTGCGTTTCACACTAGTTCCTTTGATTACTCTGATGATCGGGATTCCAGCTACTATCCTATTGTTTGGGCCATTAGCGAATTTTGCGAGTGATTTGATTTCGGCAGGCATCAGTTTTTTATACAGTGCTTCACCAGTAATTACGGGTTTTATTGTTGGTTTGCTTTATCAACCATTGGTCCTGTTGGGATTGCATTGGCCTGTTATCGCATTAGGGATAAACAACTTAGCAACTCAAGGTTATGATTATTTGATGCCGATGATATATACAGTTCCATTTGCACAAATGGCGGTTGTGTTTGCTGTTTATTTACGGACCAAAAGTAGAAAAGAAAAATCAATTTGTATCTCCGCAATCATCTCTACGGTATTTTGCATTATTGAACCTGCAATGTATGGCGTTACATTACCTGTAAAAAAACGTTATTTTATCAGTTGCATTGCTAGTGCGGTTGGCGGAGTGATCATTGCAGCTTTTGGCGTTCCAAACTATGCAAGTACAATTGGCCTATTTGGAATCGGTGGATTCATAAATCCTAAAAATGCGGATTATTCAGGCTTCATTATTGCTGTAGTTGCAACACTGGCCACCTTAGCAGTTGGTTTTATAGCAGGTTATCTTAGCTACAAAGAAACGAAGAAAAATGATCCCGTGGAAGACAAAGGTCAAACACTGATAGAAAAAAAGTTAGCATAGGATCACCACTTTTTGGAAAGATGGAGTCATTGGATGCAGTTCCGCTGCATCCTCTGTCTCAAAGAATCATGGGCGATGGGGTAGTAGTCTTGCCATTCGAAGGGAAGCTAATCGCCCCTTTCCCAGGAACAATCACGAGAATCTTTCCTAACCAGCATGTCCTAACTTTGAGAAGCGATTTGGGTCATGAGTTGCTTATTCATTTAGGAGTCAATAGTAAACAAGCATCGAATCAATTATTTCATGTAAAAAAAGCTGAGAATACACCTATTTTGGCAGGAGAGGTTTTAGTTGAATTTGATTTGATTGGGTTGAAAAAGGCAGGGATTGATTCAAGAAGTATGGTGATTCTGTTAAATCAAGAGAACTATCAATTTTTTTGGCAAGAAGATATCCATTATTTGGAGCCTTTTGTAGAAATAAAGGAGAACGAATATGAATGAATTATTTAGACGTGTCAAAGGGATTTTAGTTGGTGGTGCCCTAGGAGATGCTATGGGAATGCCTACTGAATTGTGGACAAAAAAAATGATCAAGCAAGAATTTCCAAATGGAATAAAAGAGTTTGTACCAGCGATGAATAAGGGTGCGGTTTTAAGAAATATGAAAGCCGGACAGGTGACCGATGACACAATAAACACGACATTTATTATTGACATGTTGGCTACATATCATGGGAAAATCAGCGTAGAAAACTATATTGATCAGCTTCGTTTATGGAGTAGAGATTCTGAGCTGGCTGAACTAGTTTCAGGTCCGAGCACACGCAAAGCACTTTCAATGATTGAAGCGGGTGTTCCTTATACTGAAACTGGTCGCTTTGGAACAACAAATGGTGCAGCAATGAAAATCTCACCGATTGGGATTATCTCTGATTACCGAAAAATAGAAGAATTAGTGGACAATGTTCAGCAAATCTGTGTCCCCACTCATAACACATCTATTGCCATTGCAGGTGCCAGCGGAGTTGCCGCTGCGATCAGCTTTGTATGCTTCGGCAATAAGGATTTGACAGAAATGCTTGAAGTTACGAATCAAGCAATCAGAGTTGGAATGGCAAAGGGATACGAAGTCGCTTCAGCTTCATTGATTCGACGAATGAACAGTATCAGTCAATTAGTTGAATCCTTAGATGAGGAAACGGTACTATCTGAGCTGTACGATCTATGGGGGACTGGGGTAGAAACAATCGAGACCATCCCTAGTGTCTTTGCAGTGATAAAGTTGGCCAAAGGTGATCCAATGAAAGCAGCGCAATTATCTGCACAATTAGGTGGAGATACAGATACGATTGGAGCGATTGCGACAGCAATTTGTGGAGGGCTGCATCCAGATTTCCCTCAAAATATCATTAATCAATTAGAAGAAGTGAACGACCTGGATTTTGATGAATTAACACAAAAAATAGTGAAATATTCTCCATACTTAAACGATGAATTGAGGAAAAGCGATGTTTAGTAAACTTTTAAAAAACAAAACTACTACCGTATATTTGCCAATTGAGGGTAAACCGATTTCACTCTCTGAAGTCCCCGATAAGGTTTTTTCACAAAAGCTGATGGGAGAGGGATTTGCGGTCAAGCCAGATAACGGAAAGTTATTTAGTCCAATTAAAGGAAAAGTAGAAAGTATTTTTCCGACAAAGCACGCAATAATGTTAAAAAGCAATTCTGGGATTGATGTATTGGTCCACATTGGTATAGATACGGTTGATCTTGGTGGAAAAGGAATAGAAATATTAGTGAAGGTAGGTCAGAAAGTGGATCAAGAGAGTCAACTAGCCTCGATAGACCTGTCGTATATTCAATATGCAGGAAAAGCAACGGAAGTAATTGTCGTATTTCCAGAACTGACGACTAGTAAAGATATAGCGTTTAATTTATCAGGTAAGACGAATATATTGGCTGAATTAACAAATTAATGGTAACAAAATGTTGATTTACAAAACGTCGATAGCTGTACAGGGAATAATAGGATAAAATGTTTATGAAAAAACTTTACGAATCTCCGGTTAGTGTAGTGATTGTTAAAGATGTGTAGGCTATCTGTAAAAAAGCAAGCTTTTTCATCCAATGTCGGCAGAAATTCGTAACGGATCCCTTCACTTTTAAACAATTTGAAAAATATGATAGCAGATAGCTATTACCTGGTGATCAACTGAGGCTTGATGCTTGTCGATAGTCATAAATAAGCGGTGGAAGAGTGCTTCCGCCGCTTATTTTAATGAGAATCCGCTATTCAAATATCCCCCAAGCTGGACGGGTTCGTTTCTGCCCATCGGAGGGACCAGTAGCTAGGTAGCCATAGGTTCCATCTTCACGTTTTTGCCTGATCCAAACATGGTTCTGTTCGTGAGCGAAGGCATCGTAATGAACGGATTGCCCCGCTTGCAGAACGGCAATGCTTTGTGCAGCGGTAGTGGGAGCCGTGCGCAAATGAATCGCTGTTTGTAAAGTAAAGGTGTCTTCCTCAGAAATTCCCCAGGGTCTTTCTGTTTGCACTTTGTCGGTAAGATATTGCAAGGATTTTCTGCCAGACAAGCGATTTAGGTCTAAGACATCTCCGTAGCCAGGTAACCGTCCCTTTGACGTGTATTGATGGAGGTCGTAGTTCTTATTGACGGTCGGCTGGACACCTTGATAGCTGCCGGTATTACTGCCATAGCTCGGCAGCCAGAGAGCATCGAAGTTTTCAACTGCTAGGTTGAATTGCTGGTACAAATGGTGTGCGACATAGACACCGATTTTTTGCCCAGTAAGCTGCTTTAAGGTCTGGCGAAAAACTTCCACTCCGCCACGCATGTCGGTCATCGTCTGTTCCTCAACATCCAGCCAATAAAAGCACGGCTGAAAGGCTTTGGCTCGTTCATACAATACGTGGGCTTCTTGTGCCATATCTTCATGATTGATTCCTCGCACCCACGCATAAACAGCCGTGGGAATCCCTAAAGCTTGAAATCGTTGCAGATGGGTTTGGTAAAACTTATCGCAATAGGCGGCCCCGTATTGGACCCGTATGATCACGAGATCGATCTCCTTTGCCAGTATGGAGTAATTGATCTGATTTGGGTGCTGCCATTCGCTAATATCAATAATCATTGGTCGGATCATATCATTTCCTTCTTTCCTCAGAGTTACATGATCCTCTGTCTTCAGCTTCGCACACATGAAGTAAACAGAATGGATCACGTAAAAGTGATGTTAGTTTTTATCATTCCTGTGACTATTTCTCTCTTGATCTTCTATATCGGGCGTTTCTCCAATGTCTCGTTCAAAAACCCGCAGCCATTTCTGGAGCCACGTGATCTTCAATCCAAACTCGTGGGCGTTTTCCAGAATCGAACCGATCTCATAAATGATCAGTAAAACGGTCCAAAACAGTGCAACATTGATAGGCAGAGAAATTCCCACAATCGGCGCCACTTTGTCTAAGGCAGCGGCGCAAATGATGGTGGAAAAGGTGATGAATTTGGTAAATAGGCCAAAGAGATTAATAGAAGAGACCCATGTGTGGCTTTTCAGCGCTTTGATGTAGCCTGTTGTTAAGTAAGTCTAAGCCGACCATCGTTAGAAAAACACCCATCAACGGGAGACTTCCACCAAGTAAATAGGTAAAAGATTCATTAAGCATTCCTCGCTTTCTAATTTAGTTATTCACCACCTGCAAAGAGTTCGCAGGTGGAATTGAAGCATGTTCCCTACGCAGTATTCAATTTTGAAGGATCGGATGTAATCACGAAAAAGGTTATTCCCGCGGGAGAATTGGAGGGTCTTCCTTATTGTGGCTCGTCCTGCTAAAGAGACGCTTTAGCCAGCCTTTTTTCTTGGTGGTTGGTGTTGGTTCTTGTGAGCTTGAAGTCGACATAACGGTTTTCTGTTCGTGTTCCTCAAGTGTTGGGCATGCAAGTTCTACTTGTGGGAAAACGTCTTTTTCCACCTTTACGGATGTCTCTTTGTTGTCCACTGCTACCAATCCTGTCAACGGTCGTACAAGCGGTTGCTTCGTCAAACCTAAGAAAGGGAGAGTAGGGGTGGTCAACAGTCTTCTTTTTTCTTTCGGTTGAGCAATTTCTTCCTCTGGCACTTCAAAACAGCGGACCTCTTCACAGGTTGTTTCCTGAGCTGGTTTGCCATAATAATTCAGCCCCTTTGTCTCATGTTCTGGGTCAAATATCAAAGTATCGATAGTGGTCACGATTTTTGCGGTCACCACTGAGTCAAATAGTTTTACGCCTTTTTCTGTACAAATGTCTAGTTTTGTTAGTAGTTCGCACGCTTCTTTGATCTTTGGCGTTGTTAGTTCAGGATCGAGACCCTTATATTTCCAGTCATGCGTCCCGCCATCGCCTTTGCCAAAGGTTACGATTAAATCTTCGGTCATTGTTCTACATCCTTTCTTTTAGTTTTTCTGCGTAAGGTAGTGATTATCAAGGTTCGTTGGTTTCTTTGGGACGGGCAAATGAAAAGAAGGAACGGACTTTTGACACGACTTTTTCACCAAAGCTTCTTTGAGGTGAGACTCTTTGTGGCAGGACTTTCGAATGCAAGGTTTGCCATTCTGGTGCGATAAAGTAGTCTTCAAAGTAATGAAAGAAGCGCTTCATGGTACGTGTCGCCTTGGTATTCATAAACAATTCACGGACAAGATCCTTCAAAAAGTGATCAAACTCCGTCGCCCCCAGCTGGTTGCGGACCTTGAGGGTCAAAATGTATTGGATCGTGACACTGCTGTTTTGGGTGGCTTGATAAAAATTGGTGATGCGCGTTTCTAATGTTTTTGGTTTTAAATTGAATAACTGCCGGAACGACAGGGGGTGGATCTGCATTATGGGTTCTCATCCTTTCTTTTTTTGGTAGAGGAGGGCGGCAGCGCTACCTCCACTCCTCAATTTTTCTAAAAAATAATTCGTTCAGTTGTTTCTACGTACTTGGCGGTTTCAACAGTGTGGAACAGTTCCGCACCGTCTTTCTGGCAAAGCTTCACGGTGGTCATTTGTTCTAATAGACCTTTGATCTCGGTGTCGGTTTTTAATGTGTTTGGATCTTGGAAGCTCCATTGTTGATCTTTGCCAAAGCTGTTTTTAAAGGTTGCGACAAGTTTTATCATAGACATTTATTTTTTCCCCTTTCTATTTGGTGTAGCGGGTTTGGCTAGTCAAGACCACGCCGTACAACTCGCTGCCCTCAACGGCTAATCCTTTCATAATCTCGCCTAGTTCAAGGACTTTTTCTTCCGTTGGTTCTTCGATCACATTTGGAAAGGTGATCTTCTTGATTTTCTTTCCGCCTGCGTCGATCTCTACTTGTAGTTTGTTTCCGATGTGTTGAATCATGGTTGTTTCCTCCTGTTTGATTTTTTGTTCCGGCCGGTGACTAAAAGATAGCGGATTATCAAAAAGAGTGCGAATTGCAATTTGACCAAAAAGGGGTCAAATTGACCTGTTTTTGGGCAAAAAACGTGGTTTTCGACTAAAAAGTGGTCAAATTGGGGGTGAAATAGTCAAATTGCGATTTTACAAACAAAAGCAAATTGATGTATAATAAAAGTTTTTTATAGAAAACGTTTGCACAATAAGCTATATCCAGTTGTCTTCATAATCAGCATCTGACTCTTCAATCAGGTCTGGATAATGATACAATACATAACTAATATGGTATTGCTTTCTTAATTTTCCAATGGGAGTCAAGAATTTCTGTAGGAGTTTTCGTTTGCTTAAGTAACGGGCGAATGGTGTATTGGGTAGGTCAAGAAAATCAAGTGGTGTTGTGCCAGGTTGGTTGGTGTGAAAGTTCCCTCGTGCGATAGTAGCTAAGAGTAATAAAGCGATTTCGGCATGTTTAGTGATTCGCCGTTTACTTATGGGAAGCAGTAGGATCAGTTCGTTACTCATCTCGGCGTAGTACTGTCCTTCGTGTTTAAAGATGTTTTTGATTTTTAATGGATTAAGCCAGATAGTTTGGTTGGCACTTTCAAGAGGGAAGAGCGCGAAGTACGGACAGAACCAGGGGAGTTTGTATTGTCCGAAAAGTTTTAGGCGCTTAAGACTGTGGGAACTGATTGCGTAATCAGGATAACAATGAGTTGAAGCAAAAGATTGCAGCGTCAAAAGAATACTTTTGTTGTTAATAAATGTACCGTTGTCCGAGAGAATCAAGATATCGTCACTGTCTGGTATCGGGAGAATACATATGATCTCTTGAATCTTAGATGGAATAAACAGTAGAGCATTGTGCACATACTGTTTCCATAAAGGTGACCATTGTTTATCATCCAAATACTCAAAGGGCTCTAACTTTTTCATAAATAGTTCCTCCTCTAAAAAATAATTTATTGTATTTGCGTAATACGTTTCTATAATCAGAATTATAAAGAGGAATCATGAATGAAAATATAGGGATGGTTATTTTAAATAATTATGGTGATATTTGTCTTCAAATTGGGACAAATTGCTTCTAAGTTTGATTAAGTGAGAAAAATAGCACTTTAAAAAAATAAAATAGGTGGAAAATGCGTAGGGGGGAATCCAATCATTGAACCTTGCTGTGGCAGGGTTTCATTGATAAAGAAAAAGTGAAATATGGGAGATGAATAAGCGGAATACGGTCGTTGCTCGATGGTGTAAATGCTGCGATGATTGAGCATAATGAAATGTATCACTGAGGCGGAATAAAATACAGGATATCTAAGAGCTAAAGGATCAGTCATCACGTTCATTTCTCGCTTGTAAAATGAACGATGTAAATGAAATCTCAATGGGGATGCATATATCGCTATTGAAAGTATGGATTTCCTATAATTCACAGTACGTCCCGTACGTGCTAAAATAGAATCATCAGAAGGTAGTGCAATGCCTGTGACAGTAAGAGCGGCGGAAAGTTTAATTTCCGTAGAACTAAACGATTATTTGAAGGATGCTAAACTAGATAAAAAGATAACAAAGGTTCCTAGGGTTCGCCTACAATAATTGGAAGATTAAAACCCTAAATACAATATACAAGGAGGCGGGTGTTTTTTCTTTGGTCTCCATTTCGGAACGTACATAGCAAAGCGAAACATTCAGAAAACAAGAAAACGCGACAAAAAATCCAAACGTGCCAAGGGTTTCTATACTTTGCAATCAATTATCGAATGCTAAAAAAGTACAATCAAAAAGACTGATAAGCAAATGAATCAGTTGGAGTTTTAATTATTAATGAGTGAAACGTGTTCAAGAGTCTTTGAACACGTTTTATTTTTGAGATTATCGGTTCTGCGGGTTATTTTCATGAAGGATCAAATGAATTGCCCAGATGCAAGATCAAAAGCAGATAAGTAGCGGTAGGCGGTACGGCTATCATATACTTAAGAAAATAGTAGAAAGGTGGTACCGCAAGATGGCAGATCCCGTTTTACGGCCCTTAAAAGAATCAGTAGAAGGCTTTATTGAAGAAATTCCGCCTCCTCGCAAACAGGAGGAGGCTCACCAATTAGTAGAGCTGTTTCGTGAAACGACTAGCTTTGAGCCTGTGGTTTGGGGTGGTGGGATGATTGGTTTTGGTCAGTATCGCTATCGATACGATTCTGGGCGAGAAGGTGAAGCGCCATTAGCCGCATTTGCTACCCGAAAAACACGCCACACGATTTATTTAGAAGCGAAATTTCCCGAAAGAGAGGACTTGCTGGCTCGTATAGGAAAACACAAAAGCTCGTTGGTTTGTGTCCACGTCAATAAACTGGCGGACATTGATCTGGTAGTTTTGCGAGAGCTGATTGCGGCGTCCACTAAGGAAACCATACGAAAAAATGAAATAGGTAATGGGAAAGTATAAGGGTCAATTGGATCAAGAAAATGTTGAAGAACCGTGTACGTGATTATTGCGCAGACGGTTCTTCTTTTTTTGAAAAAAAGAGCCGCTGCTTTCGCAACGGCCAGAAAAGGTAAGGAGTGTTCCATAATTTAAAGAGAGCTTCTCCTAAAGAATATCTGAAAAAGGGCTGCCCATCACCGAAGTAACGGGCAAAATGAAAAAGTCTTTTGGTTGAGTACACTATAAACGCTGAAGCTTAATTGTAGCTTAAAAGGAGTAATTAGGTTCGAATCTCCGCTGAAATCCAAAGTAGTTTTAGGCTGCTTATCAGAATTCTAGTATGAGCGACATTGCGAAAGTCAAGAAGATTGCAGAGCAGGGGTTCTAAAGATATTCTTATGAATCATAAGCGCCTTGGTTTGGAAGTCAGTTCTGATTACGTGGATACCTGGTCCTTTCGCTCTGTTTATATCTAAAATGATGCACTAGGAGTGCTGATTTATTAATAGAATTCTCTAGGATTATTGAAAATACCTATGGACATCGATGAAGTTCAACGATGTTCATAGGTATTTTTGTGTTGCGGTTGATTTCTATCCTTTCTCTTACTTTTTTCCAAATCCTAAAGTAGAAATGGAACAACTAAACATCTTAGTGGAATATCGAGAATTTGTGCAAAATATATTTTCGAAATATGTCGGCCTTTTTGTTCCGAACTCGAATGCGTCAGAGGACGATTCTAAGCTCTTGTTTCTTTCTTTTACGAGTCATTGTCCACGAAACGTGCTTAAAATGCTAGTTCTTAAAAAAGCTGAATTTTAAATAGAAAATTATAAATAAGAGAATGTATCCTTTCGATTATTGTCGGTATTTTCTACATTCAGCACAGAAAAAGCTAAAGGAGTTAATAGTTTCATACTGATTTTTGAAACTTTTTGATATTTGAATTAGGATAAACGGTAACGAAGCCGAGTTAGGTGGGACTTTGTTACTGTTTTCTGTTTATTGTTTTCATCCGTATTTGCTAGTAATGTAATAAAGAGCACAATGGGAACATCCCTGTATTAATCGTGAACACAAATAAAACAGTCAATAATTAATCGTCTGGTTATTAATATATTGATCTCTTTTGTTTAAATCTATTCTTTTCGATAATTAGTTTCTATCACCAGTGTTCAATGTACTTTGTAAGCAAAGACAAAAAATGGTAAAATAAGAACAAACGTTCGTTTAGAGGAGGAGC
>NZ_JCAFYN010000019.1:0-69264 GCF_059374735.1 Enterococcus sp. GPZ-007
TGAATTTAATAATCAATAGGAGGTTACTTACTTATGAAAATGGCACATACTTGTGTTCGTGTGAAAGATTTAGAGGCATCAGTCAAATTCTATCAAGAAGCATTCGGTTTTGAAGAATCTCGCCGTCGCGATTTTCCAGACTCAAAATTCACATTGGTTTATCTAACTTTACCAGGTGATGAGTACGAATTGGAATTGACTTATAATTATGATCATGCAGCTTATGATTTAGGTGACGGTTACGGTCATATTGCAATTAGTTCAGATAATCTTGAAAAACTTCATGAGGAACAAAAAAACAAAGGATTCAACGTGACTGACTTGAAGGGTTTGCCAGGAACAGATCCTTCATATTATTTCATTACTGATCCAGATGGTTATAAAATTGAAGTGATTCGCTAAAAAAGCAACGAGCCAACTCCTCTTGGAGTCGGCTCGTTTTATTGTTTTAGTGGACATGAAATCCGTTTGACACTTTCGCTGCATAAGCTATCTCGATACTCTTTTATATAGACTGATGGTGTTCGGTCAAATTTTTCTTTAAACTTTCGACAAAAATATGAGGTGTCGCAAAACGCCCATTTCAAAGCTACCTCTGTAATCGACAATTGAGAACTGAGCAGATCCTGAGCCGCATGCCGCAATCGTTCATTGACAAGATATTTGCTAAATGTCAGACCCTGTTCACAAAACAATTTCTGGATCGTTCGTGGCGACAGGTTAAAGTGATTCGCTACCGAAGATAAATTTAGTTCCTCGTTTGATAGATGATGTGTAAGATAATCTTGTATTTGAGCAAACAGTAAAGTATTTTGCTGATTTGGCAGCTGATTCTCGCTTTGGATCAACCATTGGCACAGTATGTCTAAATAATTATCCATCACAATCACTCGTTCATCCTGGGATAGCCCGATCAATTGATCTTCAAGTAAAAAGGTGTACTCAATAACCACTTTCCCTAATCCCTGCCGACAATCCAGCCTAAAACAAAAATCAGTCATTTTAGGAATTTTCGATGCCAGTACATCATGGGGAAGCAGTAGATTGATTCCTTCAACGCGGGACAATCTTCGATAACCGCCTTTTCCTGATAAATCAAAAAATAAGCATTCTTCTTTGTCCAGCAGCGTACTCTGTCCATTATAAGAATGCCGTTCCCGACCCGATCGAATAAAACGCAATCCAAAATACTTTTGATGACGATGCTCATTGGTAAAATAGCCTGTCGATGCTTCATGGTCACTAAATGTCATAACTAAATCATTAATTACATGAATTCTAGAATAATGCATAGCGATTTTTTCTTCTGAAGAGAGTGAATAACTAAATTTCACCTGATCCAAGCTTTCGATATATGCTTGCGGATCAGTGAATTCTAATGATAAATCCTTTCCCATTAATAGGCCTCCAAATCATTCGTAAAAACAACAAAGAGTCTGCGTAATTATTCAATTCAGCAACAAAGAAATTTCTTAAAATAGATTTGTAAGCACTAAACACTGCCCTTTTGTGATTAGTGTAACAAATAAAGGTAGGCTTATCAATTAATGGAGGGTGAAAAGATGAAGCAAAAGTACAAACCGTTATTTGAACCATTTAACATTGGTAATGTCGAGATCAAGAACAAATTCTGCATGGCGCCCATGGGAACCTTAGCTCAGACCGACGAAACTAACAGTTACACCCCAGATGCCGTTGACTACTTCGAAGAAAGAGCACGTGGCGGTGTCGGCTTGATTATCACTGGAGCAAATTGGGTGGAAAGTGCGATTGAAAAACACAACGACGCTTTCTTCCCTAGTCCTGTAACAAACGAAAGTGTCTATGAAAAAATGGGCAAGGAGATTACTGACAAGGTTCATCCTTATGGCACTAAAATTTTTATGCAGCTCACCGCTGGATTAGGACGAAGTGCGTTACCAACAGCTTTAAAGGACACAGATTATGTCGCACCATCCAAAGTGATGAATCGCTGGATCGATGTCGAGTGTCGTGCTTTAACTACTGAGGAAGTTGAAGCAATTGTTGATGGATTTGCCGAATCAGCTCACATTGCACAGAAGGTCGGCTTCGACGGGGTTGAAATCCACGCGATGCATGAAGGCTATTTATTAGACTGCTTTACCATGACTTTGTTCAATCAACGAGACGACAAATACGGCGGAGATCTGAGAGGTCGGCTGACTTTTCCAATTGAGATCGTACAAGCCATCAAAAAACGTTGTGGTGAAGATTTCCCAGTTATCTTGCGCTTCAGTATCAAGAGCTATATCAAACAACTGCGACAAGGGGCAGTTCCCGGAGAAGAATTTTCAGAATTAGGTCGTGATGTCGAAGAATCCTTAGAAGCAGCGAAAATCTTGCAAGAAGCTGGTTATGATGGCTTCGATGCAGATGCTGGAACCTACGATGCTTGGTATTGGGCACATCCGCCAATGTATTTTGAAAAAGGAATGTACCTGCCGCTTTCTCAACAATTGAAAAAAGTAACCAATGTCCCTGTGATCGTCGCTGGCCGAATGGAAAATCCAGACATGGCCGTTGAAGCCCTGCAAAATGGAAAGATCGATGCTGTCGGAATCGGGCGTCAGCTACTAACCGATCCTGAATACGTGAATAAGGTCATGCTTGATGACCTAGTAGATATTCGACCATGCTTAGGCTGTCATGATGGCTGTTTTGGGCGTTTGTTAGAAGGCGGCCGCGGTTCCTGTGCGGTAAATCCACAATGTGGTCGAGAAAACTTTGTTCGTATTGAACCAGCAATGACTAAGAAAAATATTTTGATCGTCGGCAGCGGTCCTGCAGGTTTAGAGGCAGCAAGAGTTAGCGCACTTCGCGGTCACAAGGTCACGCTTTTTGAAGCTAAAGATAGTGTAGGCGGTTCATTAATGGTCGGTGGGATTCCAGCCTTTAAACACGATGACCTTGATCTAGTTGAATGGTACAAGCATCAGATGGAAAAATTAAATGTCGATGTCCGTCTGAATGAAGCAGCTACCAAAGAAAAAATTCGCGAAATGAACCCTGACGCTATCTTTGTAGCTGAAGGTTCAACTCCGATTCAATTAGAACTTCCCGGCAGCGAAAACAAACCAGTCAACCTAGCAGATGAAGTCTTAAAAAATCAAGTCGCGCTCGGTGAAACCTGTACGATTATCGGTGGTGGTTTAGTCGGCTGTGAATTAGCACTACATTTAGCATTGCAGGGAAAAAAAGTCTCAGTAGTAGAAGCTCTGCCAGATATTCTTAGATCCGGCAGTCCGCTCCCTCCCATGAATGAATGGATGTTAAGAGATTTGCTAGCCTTCCATAATGTTAAGATCATGACAAATGCGCATGCAAAAGAAGTTACTTCAGAAGGTCTTAAAATTACGGTGGATGATAAGGAACAGTCAATAGCTGCTGACAATATTATTGTTGCTGTCGGTTACCGATCAAAAGGGGATTTATTTGAAGAATTGCGCTACGAATCGCCTTATGTATATCGCTTAGGTGATGGCGCTAAGGTGCGAAATATTCGAGCAGCGATTTGGGATGGATTTGAAGTCGCTCGAACAATTTAAGAATTCAAAAGAGTCATCCATTGAAAAATTTCAATGGATGACTCTTTTTATCCGATCATGACACTTTCTTCTGGAAGCTTATATTTTCCACCTTCTCGTTTAGTTAAACGCATCGTCAAAGAGAAACCGACTGTCAAGATGCCTACCCTGCCGATATACATCAAGCCAATGATCAAAAGTTTTCCCATAAAGCTCAAGCTAGGTGTCAATCCCATCGTCAGACCAACGGTGCCAAAGGCCGAAAATGTTTCAAACAAAAGATACTCAATTCCACGAGAACGCGGCAATATCTCAGTAACAGACATCAACATCGTTACAGCGATACACAAGCTCAAAGTAATGAAGAAAAGAGTCAATGCACGAGATACAACAGAAGGCCGGATTGTTCGGTGAAAGACTTCTGCATGTTCTCTTCCCTTCAGCATAGAGATTGTTTGAACCAACAAAACCCCAAAAGTTGTTGTTTTCAGTCCTCCTGCTGTTGAACCAGGTGTACCTCCAATAAACATTAAAACGATAGTGAAAAGAATTCCTGCTTGACTGACACTACCATAATCAACGGAAAAATAGCCTGCTGTTCGGGCTGTCACTGACATGAAAAGCATGTTGGCAAAGCGCGAAGCAGGAGAGGAATCCCCAACAATATAACGACCTCCAGATTCCGATACATAAAATATAATAGTCCCAATAATCAGTAAGCTTAACGAGACAGTTAAAGCCAGTTTACTATGTAAACTAAGCTTTTTCGTTTTGCGAAAATTCATCAGATCCTGCCAAACGATAAAACCCAACCCTCCAGCAACGATCAAGCCAGAAATCACCAGTAGCACATACGCATTATTTTGGAAGCCTACCAGACTATCGCCAAACAAGTCAAAACCAGCATTACAAAAAGCAGAAATAGAATGAAAAAACGAATACCAAAGACCCTTAGTAACACCGTAAGCTGGAACAAAATCAACAGCCAGCAAAATCGCTCCAAGCAGCTGGAATCCCATCGCAAATCGAAAAATATAAAGCATCAATCGCATGACGCCTGATAAGCTGTCTAAATTTAGAGACTCTTGTAAAATAATTCGAGTGACTAATCCGACTTTTCTCTTCATGATCGCCATAAAGATGAAGGGCATCATCATGAATCCCAGTCCCCCGACTTCAATCAAACTTATGATGATTAATTGACCTCCAAAGTTCCAGTGCTCGCTAGTCGTTAGCGTCGTTAAGCCGGTTACACAAGTAGCAGATGTTGCCGTGAATAACGCGTCAATAAACGGCGTTCCTTGTCCCGATTTTGTAAATATTGGCATAGTTAGCAGTATACTTCCAAATAATATGATTGCGCCAAATCCTAAAGCGATAAATTGAATAGGATAAATTTTAAAAGGCCAGCGTTTTTCTTTAATCATAGATTCCTACCTTCAAAAAAAGGCACTACTTTCTCAAGTAGTACCCATATTTTTAACTTTGATCATGCGCGTGACTTCTGCCCGTTCATTTTCTTCCAACTTCATTTTGATAAAGTAAATCGTTTCTTCCAGCTGCGGAATCGTCATATATTCCAGAGCATTCACCCGACGGCGCGTTTTCTCAATTTCCTTTGCCATTAACTGACAGGTTTTTTCGATCTCAGTTAGCTCCAGCAGTTTTGGTAAAACTGCTGTGAACTTCTGAATACTCTGATCCAAATCGTCATTGGAATTTAGAAAACCGTATTCTAACGGGCCATCAGATAACTCCGACTTATGTTGAAAGTTCATGATTGGCACTTTAACACTCATGATATCTTTTTCAATCACATCAAGCGTTACGCGCTCTTTCGGAACCGCCAATAATTCTTCGATGTATTTATCATTCAGGAGCGCATCCGCTATTGAAAAATTCTTCATCGCTTGCTGCAGTTCCTCTTCGACTTCAGCCCGCATCACATTGTTCTTTTTGACCAATAAAATGAAACGCCGCATCAGTTCATCTTGCTTGTCCTTCAACAGCTTGTGACCACGGCTAGCTGTTGTCAGTTGCTTTTTTAATCGGGTAAGTTCCATTCGTGTTGGATTAACATTTAATTTCACCATAGGATTAATCTCCTTTTGTTAAATATTCGTCCAACATATCGTCCTTGATCCGTTTCAACTCAGTTCTTGGCAGCATCGCAAGCAATTCCCAACCAAGATCCAAGGTTTCTTGGATCGAACGATTTTCATAAAAACCTTGATTGACGTATTCCTCTTCGAATCGTTCCGCGAATTTTGCGTAGATTTTGTCAACATCGGATAATGCTGAATCGCCTAATATCACGGCTAACTCTTTGGCCTGCTTCCCTTGAGCATAGGCCGCAAAAAGCTGGTTCATTGTCGGCGCATGGTCCTTACGTGTCTTACCTTCCCCTGTTCCTTTATCTTTCAAACGTGATAATGACGGCAAAACATCAATTGGCGGTTGAATCCCATTCTTATCTAGTTCCCGTGATAAAATGATCTGACCTTCTGTGATATAGCCAGTCAAATCGGGAATCGGATGAGTCTTGTCATCTTCCGGCATTGTTAGAATCGGAATCTGAGTTACAGAACCTTTCAATCCACGAATTCTCCCAGCACGTTCATAAAGTGTCGCTAAGTTGGTATAAAGATAACCCGGAAATCCACGGCGTCCTGGAACTTCGCGACGCGCCGCAGAAATTTCACGCAAAGCCTCACAATAGTTCGTCATATCCGTCATGATAACCAGTACGTGCATCCCTTTTTCGTATGCCAGATACTCAGCAGCAGTCAGTGCCATTCGTGGCGTTGCAATCCGCTCAATGGCTGGATCATTGGCCAGATTCATAAAGACGACTGATCGATCGATAGCACCTGTCTGACGGAAGTCCTCCATGAAGAATTCTGCTTCTTCAAAAGTAATCCCAATACCGGCAAATACCACCGCGAAATCGTCTTCCGTATTCAGTACAGTAGCTTGACGAGCGATTTGGGCTGCCAACTCTTTATGGGGCAAACCAAAGCCTGAAAATACTGGTAACTTTTGTCCACGAACCAATGTATTCAGATGATCGATCGCTGAGATTCCTGTCTGAATAAATTCATCCGGATAATCTCGGGAAACAGGATTGATTACTTCCCCGTTAATATCGACATTTTTCTCTGCTAAAATTTCCGGTCCGCCATCTTTAGGTCGACCCAATCCATCAAACACACGGCCAACCATATCTTCCGAAACACCCAATTCTAAGGGGTGACCTAAGAAGCGCGCGGTCGATTCCTTCAGATTGATTCCACTGGTTCCTTCAAAAATTTGCACAAGGGCTTTGTCTTCGTGGATCTCCAGCACCTGTCCTCTGCGCAATTCACCATTTTTCAAACGGATTTCAAGCAGCTCTTCATACTTGATCCCTTCTACTTTGTCGATTGCCATCAAAGGTCCGACCACTTCATTAATCGTTTTATATTCCTTAATCATTGGTCATTCCTCCTTCTGCAACAATCGCTTGAATTTCTTTAACAATATCTAGATTAATTTGATCTAACTTTTCTAATTCCGTTTCAGCAATATATTTACTTCGTGCAATTCGATCCCGCAAAGCAACTGTACCATCCATAATCTCTTTTAGATAGGTACCTAATTCCAGCGCACGTTGACTCTCTTTGTCAAAGGTCAATATATTTTGCATCATCTTATACTGCTTTTCTCTTGAAGTAAAAGTATCTACATCATCAAAGGCATTTTGCTGCAGATAATCTTCTCGCAAAGATTTAGCAACTTCTAGCGTCAGACGATCTTTTTCTGAAAGAGAATCGATCCCAACTAAACGAACAATCTCATTCAGTTCAGATTCCTTTTGCAGCATCCGCATGCCATCACCAACCATTTGCGACCAATTGGCCTGCAAGTCGTTGTCTAAATACTTCCCAACTTCAGAGGAATATAATGAATAACTTTCCATCCAGTCAATGGCTGGGAAATGACGTTGTTGAGCTAATGTTGCGCTCAGTCCCCAGAATACTTTTACGACCCGCAGTGTATTTTGCGTTACGGGTTCTGAAGTATCACCACCAGATGGAGATACGGCACTGATAGCTGTGATTGACCCTTCACGTCCATCGCTGCCTAAAGCAATTACTCGACCAGCACGCTCATAATATTCAGCAAGACGGCTTCCTAGATAAGCAGGATATCCTTCATCACCAGGCATTTCTTCCAAACGTCCACTCATTTCACGCAGAGATTCTGCCCAGCGCGAAGTAGAATCCGCCATGATCGCGATGTTGTATCCCATATCACGGAAATATTCTGCGATCGTGATCCCAGTATAGATTGATGCCTCACGAGCTGCCACTGGCATGTTTGACGTATTGGCTATCAAAATCGTCCGTTCCATCAAAGATTCGCCAGTAGTAGGATCGACCAGTTCCGGAAATTCATTTAAAACATCTGTCATTTCATTGCCACGTTCGCCGCAACCAACATAAACTACGATATCTACATCGGCCCACTTAGCTATTTGGTGCTGAACGACGGTTTTTCCAGCTCCAAACGGTCCCGGTACCGCTGCAGCTCCACCTTTAACCACTGGGAAAAAGGTGTCGATCACTCGTTGCCCAGTAATCATTGGCGCTTCTGGATTCAGTTTTTCTGATACTGGACGCCCGCGACGTACCGGCCATTTTTGCAGCATCGAAAATTCTTGTAACCCATTTTGTGTTTCGATCACATATACAGTGTCATCAATCGTAAATTCCCCCGATGAGATTTTTTTTAAGGTTCCTTTAACACCGTTTGGCACCATAATCTTGTGTGTAATAATCTTCGTCTCATTAACTATTCCAACAATGTCGCCGGCAGACACAGACGCCCCTTCTTCAAGAGTCGCCTCAAACCACCATTTTTTGGTATGGTCCAACGCAGGAATCTGTACTCCGCGGCTAAGAAAATTACTATTAGTTTGATCCTTAAACGTGTCTAACGGACGTTGGATTCCATCAAACATTTGAGAAACAATTCCCGGCCCTAATTCAACCGAAAGCGCCTCTCCTGTCGTCTTAACGGGTTCCCCTGGTCCAATGCCCGCGGTTTCTTCATATACCTGGATGGATGCAACATCGTCCCGCATTTCAATAATTTCGCCGATAACCCCTAGGTCACCCACATAACAAATATCTTGAATGGCGGCTTGCTCCATATGTTCGGCCAATACTAATGGACCAGAAACTTTTATTATTCTACCTTCTCGCAAGTCATTAGCTCCTTTATAAAATATTCTGTCCGACTGCTCGTTCGACCTGTCCTTGAATCATGGACTTGCCGATTCCTAATGTTCCTTCGTGATTAGGAATCAATACAATCGCCGGAATCATCTTTTCTTCATAACGTTTGATCGTGTCAGGAACAAGCTGGGCAAATTCTTCGGTAATATAGATGATGCCATAGTCATTATTTGCCATTTCATCAATTTGCTGCCTAATAATTTGCTTATCCTTCGTCGTTCGTGTATCAAAGTCAAAGAGTCTGAATGGTAAGACCGAATCTTTATCGCCGATCGCACCGATTTTATGTGCCATATGTCTCACGCATCCTTTCTCTGATTTGCTCTTCAGTCAAACCGACCCGCTTCCCAGTGATGATCAGCCTAAGATTCTTGGCTTCAATCGACTTAGCATTTAATAAAGCCAGCACCGGCAATGGTCCAAAGGCTTGGGTCTGTGCCGTTTCATAAAAGCCTGTTAAATAATCATCACAAAGTCTTTCTAACTGGCTTAAATCAATCGTATTCTCTTTAATGATTGGCTCAATTACTTCGCCATAAGACGTCGATCGTAAATAGTTGGTAAATTGTTCTAAGTCTCCTTCGACACAATCTAACAACTCTTTTTTCAAGATACTTCCATGACTGGACAATGCTGTAGACATGAAATTACGACTTCGCTTTTGCTTTATGCCACGTGCTATCATTAGTATATTTGTAAAATCAATGAAGCTGATCACTTCTTTCGATAACTCTGGCTCGTCAATCTTGTCCGCTACTTTTCGTTGACAGTACAGATACTTCCGATCCAGAATAATATCGATCCCCTGTAAGCTGTTTGATTCTTCGAAGTGCTCACGAACCTCCTGAATACTTTCAAGCAAAACATCTGGTAATCCACTCGCTTGACCTGTTCGAATCGCCGTTTTGATTTGATCTAGCGAATAAAAACCATCAGAAATGTATAGATCATCAAAATTCTGATCCAGCAATTCAGCCTTTATCAACGCTTTAAGGTTATGAAAAGTATAACGCATGGTATATATCCAAATTACTTTCGGATCAGGGACAATTTTCACTAATTCCGACAATAAATCTTCTTGCGCACGTCCTAAAGCTTCTTCAAAACTCTCAGAAAAACTATCTGACAAATAATCGCCGTAAATCGTTCCCCTAAACAGCGCTTCGACCTCTGCTGAGTCTTCAGCTTTTAGCATTCGCGTAATCAGTTCTGGGGTCAACAACTCCAATTCTTTCAAACGAACCAGCGGATTCAATTCATGATACGTAGATTGTTTCATTCAATGCCTCCTAATTCGTACTATTTACAGATAAAACTTGTATTTCTCTAGCTGTTCGATTCAAAAAGCTCTTGAGCAAATTGGAAACTTTCTCGTTGTTGGATTTCCCTCACCAGACTCTGATAAAGAAAGTTATACTGCACTCCTTCTCTGTCCAGAATAAATCCAGCTTGATCACCAACAGAAGTTTTTCCCAATACTAAATGATACGGTAGGATATTATTTTGCTCACTTAACCATTCTTCCGTGAAAAGAGTCTGTGACTTTTCTCCTGGAATAAAAACTAATTCACCCTGTAATTGCAATTTATTCAAAGCATTATGGGCAAATTTTTGTTGATCCTCCAACGACCAATCTTCCATTTTAATAACTGCTTCGGCAAAGACCCGTTCTAAAATTGCCTGTTTCTGATTTAAAATCATCTGTTTTTGAGCAACTTGTTGCCGATTCGTAGCCTGTTTGTAACTATTCTCTAGGCTCTGTATATTCTTCTCCAAACGTTTTTGATGATCAGTCTTAATCTCTGTCAATTCCGCTTGAAACTCTTGATCAATTCGTGCCGTTTCTTTTTCCTTCAGCTGTCGCAGTTCCAGATCGGCTTGTTGATTCAATTGCTCAACTATCTTTTCGATTGCTTCCATCAAAAATCTCCTTATTCGTACTAAGGTATTTACTTTTTCTTACGGAAAAAATAAATTTGATCCTCTTGCCATAGGTCACTCTTCTGAACCCTCATAGCAATAGTTTTTTAAAAGTGTATTTTTTTAGTCATCTGCTAAAAGAGAATCTGAAATCCTTACACTTGTCCGACTAGCAAGAATGAGATAACGAATCCTAAGATCGCGTACGTTTCAACCATGGCAGCATAAATAATTCCTTTAGTCGAATGCTCTGGTTTCTTAGCTAAAATTTGAATACCTGCGGCTGCTACGCGCCCTTGGGCAATACCTGAAAATAATCCCGTAAAGGCAATTGGTAGTGCAGCTCCTAAGTAGCCAAAACCTTGAACTAGTGTTAAATCAGACGATAAATTGGTGAAAATCAAGAAAGCAATAACGAAACCGTACAAACCTTGTGTACCTGGTAATAGCTGTAAGATTAATGCCTGACCAAATTTTTCTGGTTGACTAGTAGTCAGAGCTGCCGCTGCTTCACCAGTCATCCCTACACCTTTTGATGACCCGATTCCAGAAAAAATCGTTGCTGTTGCCATTCCTAAAATTGCAAAAACCATACCACCGCTGTTGTTAATCAAATACTCCATCATTGTTTAAAATTCCTCCAATTATTTTTCTTGTTCTATATTCACATATTTTTCTTCTGTTTTTAATGGACGAAATGCACGTCCGCCACCTTCGTAAAATTTACCGAAGAATTCTACATACTGTAAGCGGGCACCATGAACATAGGCCGACAGTAAAGATAGAAAGATATTTAATCCATGTAAAGCTACCATCAACAAGATTCCGACACTGAAACGCGCCACTGGCGGCATGTAGCCTACTAACATATTAAATGCTGCAGCGATGCTTCCACCAGAAATTCCTAAAGCCATCAATCGTGTATAACTAACTAGGTCACCAATGTAACTAGTGATGCCATAAAGATTGTAAGCCCCTTTTGCTAATCCTTTGATTTTTGATTTCGATTGTAGCATTGGTGTAATGATAATCAATAACGCACCCAAAACAGCCAAACCCACTCCAATAAAAAATAGTGGCTGACTATTCAAGAGCATTTTTCCTAGACCGCCAATGATTGCCCCGATCATGATCCCTTGCCAGGCAAAGCCGTCTGAGACAGCTCCTAAATAGTTTTTGGCTTTGATATTTTCTTTTGCTGCAAGCCCTAACCCGATAAAAATCTGAATTACACCAAAAATGATTGATAAGATCAATATACTAATAACATCATCACTAGTAGAAAGAATCGGTTTATAACCTAACGAAAAACCAAAGAATGAATTATAGATTAGCCCCCATAGAATAGTAGGAACCGCTAAAATCTGGAAGAACCGCATAAAGCGTTCCATTCCACGCGGCAGAACTGTTCGTAGAGCAATCGTGGTCGCTACCAACATCAATGTGCCATATCCTGCATCTGCCACCATCATCCCAAAAAATACAAAATAAAATGGCATGAACCACGGCGTCGGATCGACCTCATGGTATTTAGGCATACTGTACATTTCTGTCAACATTTCGAAAGGTTTAACTACTGCGTTGTTTTTCAATTTAGTCGGAATTTCTTCATCAATTTCGACCATCGTTGGCTCCTCAATCTCTAAATAGAGATTATCTTTACCAATCAAGTTTCCTACAAAAGTCTCAAATTCTTTGAATGCTTCTGTTTCCAGCCAACCTTGAATTAAAAATACTTTGTCATCTTTAATGAAACGGTCATGAATCAGCCAGCGATTTTTTTTTGCTAATAAAACCTCTTCTGCCGTCTCCAAGCTTTCAATGGACACTTTTTTCTGTCCTATCAGTTGTGCTAAACGCTTTTGTTCTTCAACTAATTCAATCATTTCACGCTGAATCGATGCCAACTCATTTTTAGGTAGCTGTTTTCGATTATAGGTAAAAGCTATTATACTGAACTGACGAGCAAGTTCTAGAACGTTTGTCTGTTCCTTTTGTAAAAATAGTAATACAAAGTTGACGCTTTGATCGTCACTATAAATGACTTCATAATGGATCTGTTCATCTTCCACTTGCTGTTTGAACGAATCCCAAACGCTTGCATCTGCTGTACCCAAAAAACATCGTGTTGAACGTAGAGAATACTCTTTCGGCAAAAAATCTAACGCTTGCCATTTTTGCAAAAGGCTTTCTTGCTCTTGCAGTTTTCGCTGCCTTGCGTTTGCTTCTGTAAAACGTTGTTCTAATCCTTGAATACTTTCTAATTCCAACTTTAAAACAGACTCATCGAAATTTTCTTCAAGCGTTCTTAGCGTTGCCTGCTGACGTTTAAGATGAAGTCCCTTTTCACGACTACTCCCATGATGCTCAACAAATCGGACGGCATGATTTATCTGTTCCAATTGGTTGTCAAGCCGTGTTAATGCATCTTGACTAGGTAACGGTTCTACCTCGTTAAAATACTCATCTACCCACTCATTACTGACCGTTTGCTGAAAGAGGTCCCGAATTTCGACTCCTTGAAATCCCTGAATTGCAGATAGAATTTGCTCACTGTATTCTTGTTGCGCAATCAAAGTCAGTTTACTCATTTTACTGACTGCCATATTCTGCGATCACCCTTTCGATTATTTTTTGAACCGTTTCTTCTTTCTTTGAATCATAATTTTCTTCCATTGTTTTGATTGCTTCTTCGGCATTTCTACTAAGGTTACGTTCTTCAACTTCCATTTCATTCGCTAAAACCTGTTCTCTCTCCGTCAAAGCTTTTGAAAAATCTGATCTCAATTTTTCACGTTTGTCTTGTAGTGATTGTTTCTTGTTTGTTTCATAATCTGAAAGTTCTGCTAGCAGTTGTTCCTTTTTTCTTTCGTTTTGTTCCTCTGCAGATTTTATTTTTTCTAAAGCTTCTAACACACAAACCCTCCTTTTAGATACAAAAAAAGAGCGCAAAACTCTCAGGGTTGCTCTTCTCACCCCTTGAAGAACACGATCCTTGAAGCTTACGCCCAACCATTTTGTATTTATTCAATGAATACAGTATATCAAAAAAAGGAATATTCGTAACTATTTTTTGGCAAAAAGGTCAAAAATCTCATATGTTTAGTTGAGTTATTCAATCCTATTTATAGTAGTTTTTTGTACAATAAGAATGAGAAAAAACTTAATAATCGAAATACTTGCTTTTTAAGTTTTGACTATGTTATTAAAAGATATAAGGAGTGATCAACTTTGAAAAAAAATATTATTGGCATCGCAGCAAATCAGCATTATCAAAAGAATCAAGATTTTTTTGATCAACCATTTACTTATAGTCCCCAAGGCTTTACTGATGGCGTTCATCAAGCTGGCGGCATCCCTGTACTATTACCTATTAGTGATCCAGAACTAGCCAGTGAGTATATTGCAGCAATCGACAAACTATTGTTAGCTGGCGGGCAAGATGTTACTCCTTTTCTTTATGGAGAAGAACCGCATCCAAAATTGGGTCCAACAAGTATTGAAAGAGATTCCTTTGAAATGGCTTTGATCAAAGAAGCAATTAAACAAAACAAACCAATTTTTACAGTTTGCCGCGGCACTCAGCTCTTGAATGTTACATTAGGTGGAACACTGTATCAAGATTTATCTCAATACCCTGATTGGGAAGTAAAACATGACATGTTCCCTACGGTGCCGGACTTTGGGCTGCATTCTATTATCGTCAAGGAAGATTCAGCTTTAGCGCCTTTATTGGGTCAACGCGCAAAGGTCAACTCATATCACCACCAAGCGATTAAAGACTTGGCTGAAAGTCTTATTCCTATTGCTTGGTCTGCTGATGGTATTGTCGAGGCCGTAGAAAGCCGTGATCGAAATACCAAAATCATCGGTGTTCAGTGGCATCCAGAATTGACGCATCAAAAAGATCCTCAGGAACAAAGCCTATTTGATTATTTTGTCCAAGACTTTGAGTGAAAACTGCATTTATTTTTTTAGTAAAAAAGATACGGAATATCATCTGCAAAAAAAATCGTAGTAATGGTGTTACCCATTTACTACGATTTTTTATTAATCATCTTCCAAGCTTGATTCTGTTATTGATACAGAAGAAAACTCATTGATCTCATTTCGATTCAGTCGTTCAAAATATGATTTTGTTTCTTTGATAACAACTGGACTCAAGAGAATTAAAGCAATAATATTTGGAAATGCCATCAAGCCGTTAAAAATGTCAGCGATCGTCCAAACAGCAGAAACTGTTAAATAGGGGCCAATAAACACGGCGAAAATATAAACCCAACGAAATACTGCTGAAAACTTCGTATTCCCACCTGTTAAATAGCTCAAACAACGTTCCGAATAATAATTCCAGCCTAAAATAGTAGTAAATGCAAAAAATGCTAAACAAATCATTAATAATAGTGATGCGATTGTCTCTGAAAGCGGCAGTGCCTCGGCAAAAGCATGGATTGTTACTGCCGAACCGTCTAGCCCTGTTTTCCAAGCACCGGTCAAAATGATTGCCATTCCTGTCATATTACAAACAACAATCGTATCGATAAATGTACCAGTCATTGAAACCAATCCTTGACGGACTGGTTCTTTTGATTGTGCTGCTGCCGCCGCGATTGGCGCACTTCCTAGACCCGATTCATTCGAGAATATTCCACGAGCGATCCCCTTTTGCATTGCAATCATCATTGCCCCAAGAGCACCACCAGATACAGCGCGCAGACCAAAAGCGCTTTGGAAAATTTCAACGATAACAGCAGGTATCTTATTAATATTCAACACAATCATGAATAAGCATAGCCCAACATAGATAACGATCATTAAAGGTACGATAACCTCAGATACGCGAGCAATTCGTTGAACGCCTCCGACTAAAACAATCGCCACTAATACCGTAACTACTATCCCGGTAATAATGACTGCCCACGAATACTCATTTCCAAAAAGTGTAATCGTGTTTAATTTTTGGGGATCAAAAAAAGTTTCCGCCGCAGAAGTGATGCCGTTAATCTGTGCGATCGTCCCAATTCCGATCAAACCAGCTATTGCTCCGAAAAAGGCAAACATCTTAGCCAACCATTTCCACTTAGATCCTAGCCCATTTTCAATATAATAGAATGGTCCGCCTAATGCTTTTCCATGGTCATCAAAGGTTCGATATTTAACGGCCAACAAGCCTTCAGCATACTTTGTTGCCATTCCCAATAGACCAGCCAACTCTAACCAAAATAATGCCCCTGGTCCACCAGCAACAATTGCCGTTGCGACGCCTACAATATTACCTGTCCCGATCGTCGCAGACAGTGCCGTACATAATGCTTGAAAACTCGTAACATCTCCTTGTCCGCCCTCTTCATTTTTCACCATATACTTCAGTGCCAATGGCAGGCGACGGATTTGAATCGCCCGACAACCGACTGTCAAAATGATACCAATACCCAAAATTAATATGATCATTGGGGCTCCCCAGATCAAAGAATTAATTTTTACTAAAAATCCTTCCATCAAAACCCTCCCTTTTTCTTGCTATTTTATCATAAAACCAGTTCTCGAACTATTCTAAATAAAAAAATCACTAATTTTGTACAAATATAGTCGAAAATATCTGAAAGCTACTTCACGCTTAAAATTTGACAAAAAATATCGCGATCAGTGTGAGAATCAATTGCTGGTCACTAATAACTTGACCATCTGTAATTGTTAAGTCAACTCCTTCTATATTTTGATAGATTAGAAACTCTTTGCAACACTAATAACTATAGCCCAGCTGATAAGTCAATTCCTAGTTACCAGCTTTTTCCATGTCATCATTTTTCACGAAACTCTTAATTATAAACCCAATAGAAAACGATTTCAAATCGCAATTTTGCACTTACCCCCCTCGAATTAACCGATTTTGGGCCAAAAACGGCTTTTTTAGCTCAAAATGTGCAAAATTGAGGGGGGTATCTGCAATTTTGCGATTCGCACTTTTTTGAAAAATCCGCTATCTTTTAGTCACCGGCCGGTACTAAAAATTTATTGGAGGAATTCAAATGATTCAACACATCGGAAACAAACTGCAAGTAGAGATTGACGCAGGTGGAGAGAAAGTGAAGAAGATCAGCTTTGCAAATGTGATCGAAGAGCCAAGTGAAGAAAAAGTTCTGGAGCTAGGCGAGATTATGAAGGAACTATCGGTAGAAGGCAGTGAGCTGTACGGCGTGATTCTAACCAGTCAATCACGCTACACCAAGTAAGAATGAGAGAGGAGAAAAATAAATGTCCATGTTAAAAATCGTCGCAACCTTTAAAAACAGCTTTGGCAAGAATCAAATGTGGAGCTTCAATGATCCGGATACTACGAAGACAGGCACCGAAATCAAAGGATTATTAGAACGCATGACGAACGTGAAGCTTTGTCAGAAAGACGGCGCGGAACTCTTCCACACCGTGGAAACCGCTAAGTACGTCGAAACAATTGAGACCATTATTTTCTAAATTAAACACTTTAAGAAGCGGCGGTAACGCGCGACCGCCCTTCTCCATTATGAAAGCGAAAGGATGAGAACCTATGATGCAGATCCAACCCCTGTCGTTCCGGCAGCTATTCCATTTGAAACCAAAAACCTTAGAAACTCGTATTACCGATTTTTATCAAGCCACACAAAACAGCAGCATCACGATCCAATATATCTTAACATTAAAAGTGCGCTACCAGCTGGGAGCGGCGGAGTTTGATCATTTTCTGAAGGATCTTGTCCGTGAGCTGTTTATGAATACCAAGGCAACACGTACCATGAAACGCTTCTTTCATTATTTTGAAGATTATTTTATGGCTCCTGAATGGAAAACGTTAAGCACGAGAATCTCTCCGCAAAGAAACTTCGGTGAGAAAGTCGTGACAAAGCTCCGTTCTCTGTTTCCATTTGCCCGTCCCGAAGAAACCAATGAACCTTGATGACTACGAACCTACGCAGATAAAAAACTATAGAAAGGAAACAGAACAATGATCCAGGATTTAATTGTGACATTTGGAAAAGGCGATGGCGGCACTCATGACTGGACCTATAAAGGCCTCAATCCTGACCTAGCCGCACCAAAGATCAAAGAAGCTTGCGAACTATTGACGAAATTAGATATTAGTACACAAAACGGCGTAAAACTATTTGATTCTGTGGTGACCGCAAAAGTCGTGAAATACATTGATACCTTAATCTTTGATCCAGAACATGAGGCACAGAACGTGAATTATTACGGCGAGCCGGGCAAAGAAGCAGAACCAACCTGTGAAGAAGTACGCTGCTTTGAGGTATCGGATAAGCCAAAACAAACAGAACAGGAACTGTTGGCGACTCCGAAACCAACAGCTCTACCCAAAGCACCACTTGGCCGTTATTTCAAGCGGTTAACTAGTATTGAACCAACAGAAAAAACAGAAGTAGCAGTAGCAAAGGACACTCTTCCACAAGTGAAGACAATGCCAATCGAGACGATCAAACAGAAGCAAGATTCGGTCCAAACTGTTAACCCTGACTCAAACCAAGACACTAAAGAACGAAACGGACTACTGCACTGGCTGCATCGAATCAGGAAGAAAAACAAAGAAGGACCTACAGAAATTCCGCGCGAATAAGCCATTTTCGCGATTATATCCGATCATTGACAAGTTCATAACTGCGTAGGGAACAACATTTTTCTGACACCTGCGATTCTACTCGCAGGTGTTTACAAATAATTTTAGATAAACCTCTTTTAGCTTTGTCTAAATTAAAAAAACACATGAATTGACGAGAAAGTCTGATTCATGCGCTTTTACTATACTGGGAGATATTCAGTCATTCGTTAAAAATCAAAATTATCAGGGTCAGCACCAAGCCGTTCATTAATATTCAAGCCATCAATTTACTTCATCTTGCTATTACTCAGTTCAAAATCAAATATAGCAAAATGCTCTTTGATTCTAGCTCCATGAACGGATTTAGGAATCACAATGATGTCACTTGTGGAGTCGATTTATTGTGGTTCCTGCCAATCTCAATATATCTGTTTATTTCTTTTTGCGATCATTTTGCATAATAGAAATCGATTGTTTCAAGGCACTTAATGTTCCGCCTTCGCTGTATACCAAGACATTTGATTTGTACAATTGAGCCGAGAATAGTGTCAAGAAAATCGTGAATAGCACTAAGATTCCCAATGACACAAAGGCACTCGAAAGTGCGGCTGTTCCAGAAGCAAGTCGCAGCGGCATACTGTAGGACGATAAGAAAGGAATATAGGATGTTACTTTGATTATTATATTTGTAGGATCAGATGTCCCTAAAATCAATCCCAACATATAACCAATCATAGATAAATACATCACTGGTTGAATAGCTTTCGCTGTATCTTCAGGTTTGCTCACCAAGGAGCCGCATAGCGCTGAAAGAACGGCGTACAAGAATAATCCCACGAGCATGAACGCAATAATAACCAGTGCCCCACTACCTAATAAGGACTTAATAGAAACGTTATTCAGAAGGTCTTTTACCATGTCCATATCTTTAAACTGACGATAACCAAAGACTATCGCTACCCCGTATATCAATAATTGTGTCAAGGCTACCAACAGCACCCCTAAAAGTTTGCCGTAGTAGTGTGTTTTAGCCTTCATGCTAGAAAGCAAAACTTCCATGATACGAGTGCCCTTCTCAGAGGCGATTTCTTGAGCGATAATTGAGGAGTAACTGACGATAAATACAAACATGATGATTGTTGTTAAAAAGCTTAAGACAAATTGGGTACCCGAGTCTCCACCATCACTTTGCATTTTACCGTTCTCGAAAGTAACTTTCGTTGATTCAAATTTTGCTGGCTCCATAACTTTTTGAACCTGTTCCGTGGTTAGATTTAGCTGGTTGGCGCGAATATTCGCTTGCATTGAACTTAAAATTTGCTGCAACTGCATTTCAGTTGAAGTTCCTAATGATGCTTTGCTGTAAAGTTTGCCTGAAACTTTTTCTTTCCCCATTTTTAAGTCAAGATAAGCATCGATCTTTTTATCTTCTAATTGTTTTTGCGCTGTTTTATCAGTCGCGATGACTTTGAATTTATAATCTTTATTTTTAGTCTTTGCTAACTGTTCTGCAACGGCTGGTTGATCACTTACAATACCAATCTCATTGATATCATTGGCATCTCCGAAGAAATGTTGAGATAAATAGAAAATCCCCATAAGCAGAAAAGGTGCCAAGATCATGATGAGAAAGGCTGTTGATTTTACATTCTTTTTATATACGTCTTTGATAATAACGCCCATTTTACTCATTTACAGCACCTGCTTTCCATTTGAAAATTTCTTCTAGAGTTGGCGGTTGTTGATTGAACATTGGAATATAACCAGATTTAGTCGCTTGGACAAAAATTTCTTTCCCAGCTGCGGGATCTTCTAAGGTAATATCAAAGCTTCCGTCTTCTTTTTGAATCACTGTATGAACACCAGAAAAAGCTTCTAACTCTTCTTTTGTTAAATGAGATTCTAAATACAATTTGCTGCGGCCGAAGGATTCGCGAATTTCATGAACTTTACCATTCAATACTGTTTCGCCATCGCGCAACATAATCAAGTGATCACAAATTTTTTCAACGTTATCCATATTATGACTGGAGAAAATTACACATGAACCTTTTTCCTTTAATTCGATAATACCATTTTTCAACAATTCAGCATTAACTGGGTCCAAACCGCTAAATGGTTCATCTAAAATAACCAGCTTCGGTTCGTGAATCAGCGTTGAGATCAATTGGACCTTTTGTTGATTCCCTTTAGAGAGTGATTTTACCTTATCGGTTTTCTTGCCTTTGACTTGGAATTTTTCCATCCATTCGTCAATTTTTGGCGCGATCTCTTGTTTTTTTCTCCCACGCAATGAAGCAAAAAACAACAATTGGTTTTCAATCGTAACTTTCGGGTATAAGCCCCGTTCTTCTGGCAAATAGCCGATCATATTATAATCTTTGCCAGACAGTGTATGCCCATTCCATAAAACACTGCCTGAATCTTTCGATAAGAAATCTAAGATCAAACGAAATGTGGTGGTCTTGCCCGCACCATTTTGTCCAATCAATCCTAATATCTTTCCGTCTTCAATCGTAAAGTTCATATTATCCAAAGCCTTATACGATCCAAAACTCTTACTCAAATTTTCAACCTGTAACATCTTATCACTCCTTTTTATTATTAAATTCACCTTTCCCAAAAACTGAAAAATGAACATATCACTTAACACCTATAGTTTCCTTTTGAAATAGAAATAACAAATTAGATAGCTAATAAGAAACACGTACAGTAACCCACTCGCTGTCATCATTACTAATCTTGATACAAAACTACCAACTATACTCAAAATAACTAAGCTTATCGTCATCACAAAGGTCGTAATCTGAAGAGCTCTAGCAGAGATTTCAATATTTCGTTCATCAGTTTTAATAATTCGTTCTTTTCTTAATTTCTGAGGGTTTCTCATCGTCTGACGATTTCTAAAAAAGAAAATCACAAATACTATACAGAGCGAAAAAAAGAATCCGGTTAAAAAACCTACTGCATGGTCACTGATTTTGAGCTCAAACCACTTTGTTCCAATAAATAGTGTGGCTGAACAGACTAACATGAAAATAATTGCAATCATATATCCAATATTCTTTTTACGTAGTTTCTCCCGGTATTCGCGATCCTGTTTTGATAGTTCCTTCATTATTCATCCTCCTCATCAAAAATGAAAACTTCTTCTATCATTAAACCAAAAAATCGCGAAATTTTATAGGCTAGGATCAATGAAGCGTTATAGCGTCCATTCTCTAAAGAAATAATCGTTTGGCGTGTTACTTCTAAATGATCGGCCAATTCACTTTGAGTCATCTTGCGTTCTTTACGTAATTCTTGAATTCGATTTTTCAAACGATCACTCCCTAAATGTATAGCGCCCTTTACATCTTATGACAAAAGTATAGCACCCTTTACATTTGATGTAAAGGGTGCTATACATTATTTTTCCTGTAATTGATTAAATGTATTTTCAGCTACCTGTTTGGGCAGTCCTACTTCTTGTAACTCATCAATAGATGCTGCTTGGATATTCTTTAAAGATTTAAATTCTTTCAACAGCATTTTTTTCCGTTTTGGTCCTAACCCATCAATATTGTCCAACTTCGATGCAAAACTATTTTTACTGCGCAGCTGGCGATGGAAAGTTATCGCAAAGCGATGGACTTCATCTTGAATACGTTGCAGTAAGAAAAATTCTTGTGAATTACGTTCCAGTGGTACTACATTCAGTTCTGGCCCGAATAGTAACTCACTAGTTTTATGTTTGTCATCTTTTGCCAATCCCGCGATTGGGATATCAATCCCCAATTGATTAGCCAAGACATCTTTCGCTACATCTACTTGTCCTTTACCGCCATCAATCACAATTAAATCAGGGAATGGAAGACCTTCTTTTAGAACACGTGAGTAACGACGATAGATGACTTCTCGCATTGATGCATAGTCATCTGGCCCTTTGACCGTTTTGATTTTGTATTTACGGTATTCCTTCTTCGCTGGTTTTCCATCGATAAAAACCACCATTGCAGAAACTGGATCTGTTCCCATAATATTGGAGTTATCGAAAGCTTCGATCCTGATTGGTGCCGGAATGTTCATAGCATCGCCCAATTTTTCCACAGCGCCGATTGTTCGTGCCTCACTGCGACCAATCAAATCAAATTTTTCATTCAATGCGACTTGAGCATTTTTTCCTGCCAGCTTCACAAGTTTTTTCTTATCTCCCCGTTGCGGCTGCAAAACTTTAGTTGCTAACATTGCTTCAACACTAGGCTTATCAATATCATCAGGGATCAGAACTTCTTTAGGAATAAAATGTTCATTTTCTTGATAAAATTGTCCGATATATGTCAAGAAATCGTCTTCCGCATCATTATAAAATGGAAACATTGAGACATCACGTTCAATCAATTTCCCTTGGCGAACGAAAAAGACTTGAACACACATCCAACCCTTATCTGTGGCATAACCAAAGATATCTCGATCTACCAAATCCGTATTAGTCATTTTTTGTTTTGTCATGACCGTCTCGATAGCCTTGATTTGATCTCGGTATTCAGCAGCCTTCTCAAATTCCATATCAGCCGCGGCCTGATTCATTTTTTCCTCTAGTTGCTTTTGAATCTCAGTATGTCCGCCATTCAAAAATCGCTTGATTTCTTCAACCATATCTTTATAGACCTGAGGATCAACATGAAAGGCGTAAGGACACAAACACTGCCCTAAATGATAATATAGACACGGAGTCTTTTGCGACGGTTTGCATTTTCTTAATGGAAACAAACGATCCAATAACTTCTTTGTTTCATTCGCTGCATTCACATCGGGATAAGGACCAAAGTAATGCGCTTTATCCTTCAACACTTTCCGTGTAATCATCAAACGAGGATATTTTTCATTCGTAATCTTCAAGAACGGATAGGTTTTATCATCTTTCAACATGATATTGTACTTAGGATCATTTTTTTTGATTAAATTGATCTCAAGCAGCAAGGCCTCAATATTTGATTCAGTTACGATGTACTCAAAATCCACGATTTCGCTGACTAACCGTTCTGTCTTAGTATCATGACTGCCCCGAAAATAAGATCGGACACGATTTTTTAAGATTTTTGCCTTTCCCACATAAATAATTGTCCCATTCTTATCTTTCATCAGATAGCAGCCCGGTTGGTCTGGTAAAAGCGCTAATTTATTTTTAATTCGTTCGTTCATAAGCTGCTTCCCTTCAAAGCTATCTCTTTCAATTTGCAGTTGATTTAATCCAAGTATTTCCATTTGTAATTATGAAAGAGCTCGGACTGACAGCTACTTCGTCTTAAAGTATTCATTTTTCTTCAAAAAATGAGTTGGATTCTCCCCACGCATATCATCTAAGTAACCATTGCGATCGATAAGATAGATATAAGCAGATGCTTCCTTAAACTTCAAAGTAAACTGTGAAAACTTAGACTGACAGCTAATTTTTATTAAAGGATTCATTTTTCCAAAAATCGGAAAAATGAGTCCTATTTTCGTTTCGCATACGATTAGGCTAAACAGCCTGTCCATTAATTGTCTAAAAATCCATAACTACTTTTCAAACTTGGTCAACTGCCAAAAGCCTAACTCGCAAAAAAGCTGGACAAAATGCCCAGCTCAGTTTCTTACATGTGAGCTTGGATAAGCTCTTTTAATTGGTCTTTGCTATGAACACCGATCACTTTATCAACGACTTGCCCATCTTTTTTCAAGACAAGTGTTGGGATACTCATGATCCCGAATGATGCTGGTGTTTCTGGATTTTCATCTACATCCATTTTTACGACTCTGAACTCATCTTCATCGTATTCTTCAGATAATTGTTCTAAGATCGGTGCTTGCATGCGACAAGGACCACACCATGTTGCCCAAAAATCGATCAAAACAAGGCCGTTATCTGTTTCTTCGCTAAAAGTTTTATCAGTAACTACTTGTGACATTTGAATTCCTCCTATATAACTTGAATGCATCAAAATCAGCATTCTGTTTTCTTACTAAAAGTAGTATAGCACGGTCTTATTTTCTTCGCTACTGTTCTGCTTACACTTGTAAACTATTTAAATGTTACTACTGTTGCACCATTACCACCTTGATTAGCCGGAGCGAAATCAAAACTTAGAACATTGCGATTATTTTTTAGATAATCGGTAATCCCCTTTCGTAAAGCCCCAGTCCCTTTACCATGAATGATCCTCACCTGCGCAAAGTTTGCTAATAAAGCAGCGTCAATGTATTGATCGACTTCCGCAAGTGCTTCTTCATAACGTTTGCCCCGCAAATCCAATTCTGGCTTAACCTTAGAACTAGCACCTCGTTGCACTCCTGTGATCACACGCTGTTTCGGTTCTTCGATTGGTGCAGTCAAAGTCATATCATCCTCTGAAACGGTCATCTTCAAAATCCCCAGTTGAACTTGCCAATCTGTGTCACCGACTTTTTTAATTAAGGTTCCACGTTGACCATAGGTTTCTACGATAACTTCATCATTTGGTTTGAATTGTTTTTTTGCCTTTGCTTTTTGTAGGACTTTATTTTTCTTTAGTTGTTCGTCTTGTTTCAGATCCGCAAATTGCGATTTGGCATCGATCAATTGGTGTTCCTTCACATGTCCTTGGCCATCCAGCTGCATTTGGCGAATATCTTTGATGATTTTTTCAGCGTTTTCTTCAGCTTCACTAACGATTTTGTTCGCTTCTTTACGGGCTTTTTCCATTTCTTTTTCTCGTTCATCAAAGAAATAGGAATAAGCATTCTTCAAATCGCGATACAGTTTTTCGGATTCATCTACATAATGACGAATTTCTAAATACTCAGTCTCAGTAGCCTTCCTCTGGTTTTCCAAATCAGAAATCATTTCATTCAAATCTTGACTTTCTTCATCAATAATTTGTTTGGCACTTTCAATCACCATCGGATCTAAACCTAGACGACGTGAGATTTCAAAGGCATTACTGCGTCCTGGAACACCTATCAATAAACGATAGGTCGGACTCAATGTATCTACATCAAATTCCATGCTGGCATTAATCGTATTTGATCGATTATAACCATAGATTTTTAATTCTGGGTAGTGGGTAGTTGCCATAACGTAAGAAGATTTTGCACCTACAGCATCCAAAATCGCGATTGCTAATGCCGCTCCTTCTTGCGGATCAGTCCCAGCACCCAACTCATCAAATAGTACTAAACTATGTTCATCGATCTTCTCAAGTATCGAAACAATGTTGGTCATATGAGAAGAGAATGTTGATAGACTTTGTTCGATGGATTGCTCATCACCAATATCTGCGAAAACTTCATCAAATATACCCATTTCGCTATCTTCACCGACAGGCAATGGTAATCCCGCTTGCCCCATCAATTGCAACAGGCCTAATGTTTTCAAGGAAATAGTTTTACCCCCAGTATTAGGTCCAGTAATGACCACTGCCTGGAAATCCTGTCCGATCATCAGATCATTCGCTACCGCTTTTTCTTGGTCCAATAATGGATGGCGAGCCTGTTTGAAGAACACATGATTTTCTTGGTTAATCGTTGGTACGACAGCCTTCAATTCTTTTGCAAAACGTGCTTTCGCATTCATCAAGTCAAAGCGTCCCAACACATAAGCGTTATGCAGAATATCTTTACGCGGTGCTACTAACTCTGCAGACAGCTCAGCCAATATTCGTTCAATCTCTGTACGTTCAGCAATTTGTTGCTGGCGCAGACGATTGTTCAACTCAACAACTTGTTTAGGCTCCATAAATAAGGTTTGACCAGATGCACTTTGATCATGGACGACACCACCAAATACTCCGCGATATTCTTGTTTAACTGGAATAACGTAGCGGTCGTTCCTCATTGTGATCAAACTATCGCTCAAATACTTCGCGTTTTTCCCGCGGATCAAACCATCTAATTGTTCTCGAATCGTCTGCTCACTGCGACGAATCTGGCTGCGAATTGTGCGTAATTCTGGTGAGGCCTCGTCACGTACACGACCATCTTCTTCCACAGAACGACGTAACTTCCCGCTTAACTCAGGTAAAGTCGTCAATTGGTCTTCCCAAAAATAGAGCCGAAGAAACTCCAACTCACTATCCTTTAAATCCTCAATAAAACGAACAAGTTCGCTTGTTGTTGAAAGTACACGAGATACCTCAGCAAGTTCCAAACCATTCAAATTCGCACCAATCTCGATCCGTTTCATATGCGGCTTGATATTGTTCAGCTTGGGAATTGGGAGTCCGCCTCGGAGTCGTTGGACTTTCATTCCATCCTCTGATTCATCTAACCAAGCCTGCACAGTATCCTCGTCACTAGAAGGTGCCAATTGACGGATTTCTTCTTCTCCCTGTTCAGTAGATAAATACTGTTGAATCATTTTCTTTACTTGTTCGAACTCTAATGTTTTTAGAATACGTTCATTCATCTTTTCACCTTCTATACATAAACAAACCGAAACCTGTCAAACAGCGTCCCGGTTTTTTACTTTATCCAATAATATTTGTAACCCATAAATTGTTAAACTGTGAACTCAAGAACAACGAATGCTCAATCATAAAACGAGCATACCAGCTACCCTCTATTTGATTCTGTACTAATGCCATCGGTACAAAACTGACCAGCTTCAAAATCAAAAAAATACTGATATAACAAACAACTAATTGTAAGATCCCTGCTAAAATGCCGTCATATTGTGGAATAAGTACTTTAAACAATAAATCTTTAAAAAAGATCGCAATCAGATGCGTTGCCAGCCAGCCAATAATCAGAATCAAAACAAATGCGACACCTGCATAAAAGGCTTTGTCCAAATTAAAAGCTTGTTCAACCGAATAATAGACCATTTTTGATTCACTTGTAACGGATGGATAAGGCACAAATAAGTCTAATTGAGAACCTAATTGCTGATAAAACATTCGTGCTGCAATAAAAGATAATAGGTACCCAATCGAAAATACTATCTGATAGGCGGTGCCTCGTCGATAACCAACGTAAAAAGATAGCAGTAATGCAAATAAAATTACCAATGTTAACATAGTATCCCTCACTTATTTATTTGCCGCTCTTTTTTGAATCTCACGTTTTCGGTTCTCATTGACGATCTGCTGCGCTTCTACGTGATTCCGGATCGGAACATTTTCTTTCCCGTTTTTCCGCATGATTTCCTTGGCTTCGGCTTCAATTGCTTCGATTTTTTTAATTCGATTCTCTAATTCTAGATTGTGAGCAGCTTGCCCATCAAGCGTATTTTGTTGTCTTTCCAACTTTATCAACGCTTCTTGTTTTTTTAATTGATCTGAGATCGCATTGATCGCCAATAGCATCGCGGCTTTTTCTTCCGTGATCTCAGGTGATAACGACATAATCTCATTTAACTGTTCATTGACCAAGGCAGTGACCATATCCATGTGTTGCTTGGATTCTTGCCCAATGATAGTGTAAGTCTGACCGGCAACAATAGCCTTATAGCGATTTTGCGCCATATTGATCAACCTTCCTAAACATTTTTTATTAAATATACTGGTAACAAAAACACTCATTTATTATATGCTAAAACCCTTCATATGTACAACTTTCATCGATTAAAAGCCGATTAACTTAAAGAAAAGAGAAAAATTTATGGATTTTGCAATCTTAAAATTACCCACAAATGAGATTCAAATGTTGGTTCATTGTTACAATACCAATCTATTGAGCTAAAAAGGCACTTACAGTTTTTTTCAGCAAGAAATTAGTGTGAGTAATACTGCTTATGCTTCAGGAAACTTTTTATTCTATGCTACTAACGCTGAGCAAGAACCGGCACACAGGTGCTATTAGTATAAAATGAACATACCTCGCCAGATTTGATCATCATTTTGGCGAGGTATCTGTTTTTTTATACTTCTGTCCCAGCTAACAATACTTTCCGAACATTACGCAATGCTTCAATATCCTCAGTGGCATCACCATCTACTACAAGTATATCAGCTTGCAGCCCAGCCTTTAATTCTCCAGTTACTTCCGACAAATCAAATACTTTAGCAGGATTTTGTGTTGCGGTTTGAATCGCTTCGATCGGTGTTAATCCGTAACGAACCATCAACTCTAGTTCTTCAACGATCGGTACACTCGGTGCCTCTTGCATAACCATATCGGTTCCTGCAAGAATCGTCACTCCCTCATCATAAATCGCTTTGAAATTTTCCGAATACGCTTGAACAGAGCTTTCAAAGAAGTCTAGGTGATGGGAGTAGGTTTCGGTTGATTGATTAGAATGGTCAATCCCGACCTCTTGAACTTTTTGATTGAATTCTGCTAAAAAATGATAAGCAAACATCGTTGGTGTCCATGACTGCTGATTTTTTACCATCTGTTTGGCTTGTTCAACAGTCAAAAAGTTTCCATGTTCAATCGTATCAAAGCCGGCATCGATACACATCTGAATGCCTGGTTGAGTGCCTGAATGTACCACACACTTCATTCCGAGACGATGCGCTTCTTCCACCCCAGCTTCCAACTCTTCCTGTGTAAATTCACAAATGTCATCTCGATTGGTTGTTAATAGCTTGATCCAATCCGCGCCATCTTTTTTTTGGCGACGAATCGTATGCCGAATATTTTCTACGCCATCAACCTCTTCAATACCATCCTCATGTCCGTGCCCGCCAGTAATGCAGATACCGCGATCAGTATGCAAAATACGTGGAGCTTTGACAAACCCTTTTTCAGATGCCAATCGCAATGTTTCCAATAGAAATTGCGGGCCGCAACAATCTCGTATCGTTGTTACCCCTTTTGCTAGACATGTTTCTGCTTGTTTCTGAGCATAATAAGCAATCATAAAATCGTTGTAACGATGCAAGTCTGGTTGTGTCCAATAATACCCCAGGTGGATATGAGCATCCATTAACCCAGGTAAAATCGTGCCATTACCGTAATCTCGAACTTCAGCCTGCGGAAACTCAGCTGTTAACTCCTCGGCCTTTCCCACAGCTAAAATTGTATCTTTAGCATAAACAATTCCGCCATTGTCGATGACAGTTTTTCCATCACCAGTGATTACTTTCTGTGCCTTTATTAGAATCATCCTTGTATTCCCTCCTGTTGAAACGGTTTCACTTTAATAAGTGTACCAAAAGAACCGTCAAAATTAAAAGCCTATTTTGACGGTTCTAATGTTAGAGGACTACTATTTTTGACGATAATACTCAGGTAAATAAAACCCATAGTTTTCTTCAAATAGTTTTCCAACCTGTAGGAGCAGATCTTCTCGTCCACGAGCAGCCATGAACTGAATTCCTAGTGGCAAGCCTTTTTCCGTTACATAAGTTGGCAAACTGATTGATGGCTGCCCAGTCAGATTAGCTAGTTGAGTATAGGGTGTGATTTTCAGACTTTTATCAAACATTTGCTCGATAACATGAGTCAGTTCAGTTTCTGACAAGCTGGCTGATACTTCTAAGGCATCGCGAATCTCTGGGCTTTGCAAGTCATCTGCTATTTTAGGTGCTGTGGTGGCAGTTGTAGGGGAAAGCACCAGATCGTATTCTGTGAATAGCTTCTCCATAACAGAAGCAGCATGATCCCACAGATTCAATGCACTGATAAATTGACTGGCTGGAATTTTTTTCCCATATTGGTAAATTCCCCAAGTCATTAGCTCCATGTCGTTTTTTTCTACGGGACGTTTAAGTGCTTGCTGAATTCCTGCGAACATCGCAGCTGTTTCAGCTCCATTCATCAAATAGTAACTCGATATTAATTCCTTTCCGTTGAGAGGATAAGAAATTATTTCAGCTTGGTGTCCCTCTCTCAGTAAAAAATCATGCGCCATTTCCACGGCACTAGCGGCATCAGGAGAGATGCTGGAATCTATCGGCGAATCAATAATAACTGCCACTTTTAATTTCTTTTGTTTAGCTGCCTGATTATGTTGCCACGCCTTCTCAGGCGCTTGATAGGGCGCAGCACTATCGATGTGACGCATGCCATAAAATAGTTTTTCTGTATCGCGCATTGAAACAGTCAACGCAAAATCAATTGCAGCTCCCTGCCAACCACGCCATCCGCTCGGCCCCACCGGCATGGTTCCGCGAGTCGGCTTCAATCCGATCAATCCACAGAAGGATGCAGGAATACGAATTGATCCCCCGCCATCACTAGCTCCAGCAATTGGAACGATGCCCGCTGCCACAGCACTTGCTGCACCACCACTTGAACCCCCAGAATAATAATCAAGATTCCAAGGATTTTTAGCTGGCCCGTATAGCTCCGCATCTGTGATATTTTTAAAGCCAAACTCTGGGCTATTTGTTTGAGCGAAAGGGATTAATCCATTAGCAATCAATTGATTGGTGAAATTACTATTTTGACTTGCACGGTGCTCCTTTAGCAATTTTGATCCAGATGTACTTAACCAGCCTTTTTTTTCTTGTCCCAACATTTTCAGCGGAATAGGCAAACCTGCAAATGGTCGTTCACCAATGTCGATAAGTTTCTGATACTCTTCGATTGCATCGTGACCTATCATAGTAACAAAAGCATTCAGTTTGGGATTTTGTTTACGAGCTTTATCTTCAAAGCTATCTAATAATTCTCGAAAGCTAATCTCTTTACTACGTAATTTTTCAGCCCAGTATGACCCATCTTTCAATATCAACACCTCTTCGACTTTTTTATATTATGACAAATTAATAGTAAGAATACCAGCAGCAGACCTATTTAATCAGCACCAAAAAAGCCAGAAATGAATAGCCCAGTTGACCTGGCTATTCATTGTGGTGTTACTTAATACGTTCTGCCAGTGTTCTTCTTCCAGAAGACCTCATTACTAGATAAGGTGTTAGTAAGCAGATAATGAGCATTATCAGCAACGAGAGGCCAATTTCAGCTATTGGTACATTGAAGCTGGCGTAGGTCGCAGAGCTTTTAACAATAGTAAACAAAGCATACGTAATTCCCATGCCAAAAGTCATTACTAAACCGCCAACGATCAGTGCATAATAGCCGCCCTCGATCATTAATACAGTATTTGTCTGCCTGCGTGTCATACCGATACTTTCTAGTGTTGCTAACTCTTGTTTTCTAGCCAGAATACTCGTTGTGATGATATTGACGAAATTCAATAGTCCAATCAACGCTAAGATCAACGCTAAGGTATTCCCCATCATTCGCATCGTGCTGATTTCTTCAATGGCTCGATTGATCATTTCAGTTTTTGTAATGATTTTATAAGCTGATTGTTCATCAATAAATCTTTGGAACTGTTCAGAAACTGCTTTTGCTTTAGCTTTTTTAAGATTGAAATTCACATTCCAGATTCCTGCATCTGGTGCAATTTTATCTAAGTAATTTTTTGAAACGAACATCGCTGGTGCTCCCTGTGTTTGAAACTCCAAATAGTCATTAGGGATGAATCCACCGATTTTTATTTTGTGTGATTGATTATTTGAGGAAAATTGCAGATCAGGAATGTTAGCAAAATCTTCTGGTTGATCAGACTGGATAAAACCAATGTCACCCGCTTCAAAAGCCTTTTTGTCGAAAGAACCCTTATTATTTTTTTCAAATAATTTTTCTAGTTCAGCAGAATCAATACTAATAATTTCTCCGCTGAATTTATCTGGCTGAATCGTTTTTTGATCAATCTTGGCATATTTGAAGTACTGATTATAGGAACGAATATAATCGGAAAAATTTTCTTCATTATAAGTAACCAAAACTGGGCTCGAGTAATAAATATGTGCCTCAGTGATATCATCCGTTTGGTTTATTAATTGTGTTAGCTGCTGGCTGACCTGTTCTTTTTCTAATTTTTGGGTATCCGAAACAGCGCCGTCAGATTGGTTGTAACTAGGACTGATCATAACATCATAATCCATTTCACTTATGACAAAATTTTCAAAATCTATACTTTTAACGATTGAATTCACCGCAACAAACGATGTGATCCCTAATGTCATGGAGACAATGACGATCATCGCCCGTTTTTTATCCCGGAAAATATTACGCCAAGCCATTAAATATAACTTGCCTCCATTACGTGAGCGAACATTGTTCTTTTTCACTTTTGATTCGGTAAAATTAATGGCTAAAACTGGTGAAACCTTTGCAGCGTAGTTTGCTGGTTTTATAGAACTGAAAAGCATTACCACTAATGAAAATATGCCAGCACCAATGTAAATTAAGGGACGTGTCGAAACCACCACAGCTTCTGAATAATTAGTAGCCTTCATAACAAATGGAATAAAAAGATGGGAAACGCTGAAGCCAATAATCAACCCTAATGGAATCCCAAATGCAGATAGTAGCAAGGATTGATAAAAAATGATTTTTCGCAGCTGGCGTTTAGTTGTTCCTAAAGCTTTTAACAAGCCGTAAAAACGAATATCATTAGCAATCGAAATATAGAGGACATTGTAAATCAAAAGGCCGCCTGAAATAAGAATGATTGCCAAAAACATGCCTACTCCAAAAAAAATCGAAGTTGAACTTTCATTATTTTCTTTTAATGTAGGTTTAATTTCCTGTGTTTCATTCAACTTTAATTTCTTTGCTATAGTCTTATTTTGTTGTGTCAGATTACTGCTGTCTTTATATTTGATTGAGTAAGTTTTGTTATTCGCAGGTGTACTGTATTTTTCGGCAAATTGATCAGAAACCAAGATATAACTAAAATCAACAACCCGGGCTATTACGTATTCTTTATAATAGCCGGATAGAGTAAAATTCTTCTGATAAATTTCCCCATCGATCAAACACGGCAAAGAGATTTTCTGCCCCACTTTGGGTTGAGAAATTCCTAGTTCTTTTAAGGCTGCGATCGGTGCCATCAACTCATTTTCTTTCTTCGGTAACTTCCCAGTAAAATCATTAATCGCCTCTTTTCTCAATCCTGTCCATTCATCCTCGTTGTACCAATGCAACGCCATTTGAACCTTTTTATTTTTTAGTCTTTGGCTATCCACTGTTCCAATCGTCTGCTGCTCACCGACCACTTCAACCGATGAATCCCTTTTTAAAATATCCACTTGTTTGTTTGAAAGATTATTTAAATTTGCATCCGCAATCGTCCCAACTCTTTGAATGGTTTGTTTATTATTGGCCTCGATAAAGCTCATTCCTAAACCAATAACAGATGAGATCAGTAGGGTCGTCAATGCGAGCGCCAAAATCACAAAAAGATTACGTCTACGATTGCTCTTAAAGCTATTCATCCATAAATTGTGGATTGCTTCTCGTTGTTCCTTCATGACCAATCACCGCCTGTTACCCGAACCTCTGATAGCTTGCCATCTTCAATTCGAATCACCCGATCCGCCAATTGAGCAATTTGATCATTGTGTGTGATCATGATGACCGTTTGATTAAACTTTTTGGCCGATTGTTTTAACAGGCCCAGAACATCCTGACTACTTTTACTGTCCAAATTTCCAGTGGGTTCATCAGCCAAGATGATTGCTGGTTTAGCCGCTAACGCGCGAGCAATTGCAACTCGCTGCTGTTGCCCTCCTGAGAGCATTGATGGCAAACTATTTTCCCTGCCTTTTAACCCTAAGGTCCCGATCACTTCGTCGACAAACTGCTCATCCACTTTGTTGCCGTCTAATTGGATCGGTAAAACGATATTCTCGTAAGCACTCAAAATCGGCACCAGATTGTATTGTTGAAAAACAAAACCGACGTTTCTCCGTCTAAAAATTGTCAATTCTTCTTCGCTCAAATGCTCTAATTGCTTTCCTGAAATTTCAATTTCACCTGCTGTTGGCCGATCCAGTCCACCCAATAGATTCAATAATGTACTTTTACCTGACCCAGATGTTCCGACAATCGTTACAAATTCTTTATCTCCAATCGTTAAATTTGCATCATCAACCGCATGAACTTGATTTTCTCCTTCACCATAAGTTTTTGTTAGATGAATCGTTTTTACTACGTTCATACCAACAACCTCCCTTCTTGATACTTTTAATATAGCAAGGGACTCTTACAGTAAAATGTCAGCTGCTGCATACAAATCTGTCAGTTCTGTAAGAATAAAGAAATCGTCGTCTGGTCTGCTTGCGATTCAGCCAAAACATAACCTCCTTGCGACTCACAAATCAATTTGGTCAGATACAATCCGATCCCAAAGCCTTCAATCGTATTTTTATACTGTGCTCCACGATAGTACTTTATAAAAAGATTAGGCAGGTCTTCTCTAGCGATCGTTTTTCCTTGGTTTTTGATGGAAATTCGCGTATAAGAAATCAAACGATCAACAGATATCTCAATTTTTGAATCTTCATAGGCATATTTCACAGCATTTTCCAATACATTGCCGATTGCTTCACGCGTCCACTTCACATCATGGGGAAGCTCACTTTCCGCCCCGCTTACTAGAAAACGAACTTGTTCATCTGTATTTTGAATATTTTGACCAATCGCTTGTTGGATTGTTTCCTTGATATTTTGATTCACCTTCGTCAGCTGTATTGATTCCGTTTCAAACTTAGACATATGCAAAAATTCCTCCACTAGCCAATTCAAACGCTGAGAATCAAAAGACAAACGTGTTAAAAATTCCTGCGATTCACTTGCGGAAAGTTGATCATTTTTTAGTAATTCCGTAAACATTACCATACTGGTGATTGGGGTGCGCATCTGGTGAGCGGCATCTACCATCAATTCTTGGACTCGAACTTTTTCCCGTGCTGCTGTTTCTCGATAAAGCTGGTTAGCTTCTGCGATTCTCAGTGTTTTGAAAATCAGCTTACTTTTCTGCCCTTCTTGATAAGAGATCGCATTTTGTGGAAAATCACCTTTAATAACGACATCGAGAACTTCCTCGATATTGGACAATTCTCTTTCATGCTGTTTTCTAGTATAGAAGAAGAACAGCAGTAGAATTGATAAGAATAATAGAACTGTCAGGCTGTACAACAACATGAATCATTCCCCTCGTTTCCAAATGTAGCCTACCCCTCGAACAGTTTCGATATATTGCGGATGCTTAGGATCCTCTTCGATTTTCAGACGAATTCGACGAATATTTACCGATAATGCATTTTCATCGACAAATTTTCCTTGATCATCCCATAAGTTTTCCAGCAGCAATTCTTTTTCCAAAACAATTCCAGCATTTTTCATCAAGTAATTAATTAAGCGGAACTCTGTCGAACTCAATAGAACTTCTCGATCATATTTAAATAATCGATGGTTATCTAAGTTTAATACAAAAGGCGGTGATTCAATTTTTTGGCTTCTATTTTCTTGTTTTTTAAACAACAAAGCTACTTTTGCTCTTAAGATTGCCAAAGAGAATGGTTTTGTTAAATAATCATCACCGCCGATCGAAAGACCCGTCAGAATATCTGATTCCAAATCATGCGCTGTTAGGAAAAAAAGCGGAACAGCTGAAAACGTCCGAATTTTCTGACAAAGTTCAAAGCCATTTCCATCGGGCAATGTTACATCCAAAATGACTAAGTCAGGGAGCTCTTCTTGAATCAGCTCCACTGCACCTTGCACACGATTATTAATGAATACCTCATATCCTTCTTGCTCTAAATAGAAAGAGATTCCCCTCCGCAGGTTTTCATCATCTTCAATCAAAAAAATTTTCTTTTTCATTTTCTAACCTTCTTTTTTACCATTTCTTGCTTTTATTATCCTGTTTCTTGAAACAATTATCAATGTAGTCTTTTCTACAGCAAAAAAGCAAAGCCCTTTTGGGACTCTGCTTTCTTGATCCTTCTTTGATTTAATCAATGATCATTGATGAACGATGATCATCTTGTGTATTCACGATAGCTTGGGCGAATTGTTGAACAAAATCAGCGAGTTTAACTGTACCGATTTTCGTGTTTCCTTCGTTCAGAGCTGCATAGATACTCTCTGAGTGCTTTTGATATTGACTGGTTTTCACAAAGGCTTCAACAATAGCTTCTGGTACATGATTAGCTAGCATTCCTTGTTTTAACTGTTCATCTGTAATTTCAACAAAGTGTAAATCTGGAAGATTAGCTACCTCGGCTAGTTCGTGGATAAATTCTTTCATTGAAAATGTATCACTAACCGCGAATCGAACCGTCACGCCTTTTGGTGTATCCAGTATCAAAGGAAGAACGACAGCAGCGATATCATTTGGAGCGACATATTTTTGTTGCACATCTGCTGGTACATTTGAATAGATCACATGTTCCTTCTTGATACTATCAAGATTGCTGTATAAATTATTATAAAAGCCGACTGGTCGAACAAACGCGATATCGACATCAGACATTTTTTTGAGTTCGGTCTCCAGATATTTATAGGCATGCAAAGAGCCAGCCTCTGGCCCTGCTTCAGCTCCAATACTGCTTAGTTGAACCACTTTCTTCACACCAGCCTTAGTGAGTGCTTGCCTAAAAATTTTTCCTTGATTTTGCATTTCTTGATTTAAATCCAATCCAGCACCTGTTCCTGAGATCATCAAGTAGACGACTTCTTTTCCAGTAAATGTCTCGGTTAAAAAATCTACATCTGCCATTGTTCCGACTGCGGGGATCGCGCCTAATTCCTCGATTAGAGAGACACGTTTATCACTAGAAGTAACAACCGTAACATCATGTCCTTGATTGATTAATTCAGGGATTACATAGCGATTGATATTTCCTAAAGAACCTAACATAGCAATTTTCATACATGAAACCTTCTTTCGAATTTTAAAGATAGCTCTATCTTTAAAGGTGATTATAAAAGATAGAGCTATCTTTGTCAATCTTGAAATACTAGAAAAGAAGTTTTATACTATCCTTATGAAAAAGAAAGATAATACAAAAGTCGAAAAAATACTAAACGCTACCGTTGAAATCATTCTTACTGAAGGAGCAGCCGCCGTCTCTACCGTTAAGGTGGCAAAGATCGTAGGCATCGCTCAATCCAACGTCTATCTCTATTTCAAAAATAAGAATGACTTACTTCTAAGTGCCTACCAACGCGAACTCGATCAAATCAAGGCTACTGGTGAATTAAAAACGTTAAACGATTCAGACATCCCAATCAAGACTAGGATCGATAACTATATTCGTTCAGTCTTTAATTATTCCATTGAGCATCCAGATGGGCTAACATTGATCGAACAAATCAAGATGCTGAACATTTCCGATGAGAACCTTTATGACAACAATACAATTGTTATCGACCTGTTGAACGAAGCGATTGAGACGGGATATTTGAAAGACTTGCCGGTTAATTTACATATGGCAACTGTTTTCAATGTGCTCCATCGTCACGCGCTGAATATTAAGGAAGGTTTCTATGATCAAAACAAGTATTCCTATGAAGCGATTGCTCAAATGGTTTTAGATGCTCTGAAAGCATAAAAATCCAAGAACTCATTACTCATGAGTTCTTGGATTTTATAAGTATTTGTGTTGAAAATATTTTTCCAAACGATGCTGAATTAGACCAATCCCGATATACAGTAGCCAGTAAATCAATGCCACTAGAAGATACATAGATAAGTAGTCAAATGTTCTTCCACCAATGATTTTAGCTTTTTGAAAAATATCTGGTACCGTAATCATTGCCGCCAGAGATGTTCCCTTTAGTAGATCCATTGCGACATTGCTCAGAGCTGGCACAGATATTCTCACTGCTTGAGGTAAAATTATAAAGCGCATTGTTGGAAAGAAACGATTGCCCAAAGCATATGCGGCGTCCCACTGACCCGGATTGACTCCAGCAATCGAACCGCGGTAAATCTCACCAATATAGGCACTACTAGTCAGACTGAAGCAAATAATCGCTGCTACTACAGCATTTAATTGATAGGGTAATCCAAAATATAATAAGAAAAGCAGCACCAGTGCAGGCGTTCCACGCAAAAAAGATAGATAGAAGCGAACAAACAATTTAATTGGTCGCCAAGGAATAAATCCTAAGACGGTCATGCTGATTCCAAGGACATTGCCTAAGAAAAAGGCCGCAAGACTGATCCCTAATGTATAGCCTAATCCGCTTAGCAGAAAGGGAATCGAATCCAACATTAAGTTTAAATCAATTGTTGGAATATACATTAGTCTGTCGAGACTTTCTCAGTTACTTCCTGTTTTGGTTTCACTGAAACATCTGTACCAAAATATTGTTCAGATAATTTTTTTAATGTCCCATCTTTTTTCAGTTCTGCTAAAGCTGCATTAACCTTCGCTTTTAAAGCCTGATTTTTCTTGTTTAATAAAAAGCCTGTCGAGTTTGCATTAAAATAGACATCTTCCAGAATTTTGACTGGAATGTCTGGTAAAGCCGCAATAGACATTTTTTGTAAATAGTAATCATTCAAAATCACATCTGTGCGCCCGTTAGCTACATCAGTCAGATATTGATCGTTCGTTGCGTTGTCATAGTTCACCGCTTCAGCCCCGTATTTTTCTGCGATCTTCATATAGCTGGTATTCGGTTCACCAGCAGCTTTCTTTCCTTTCAAATCTTTTAGTGAATGGATGCCAGAATCATCACTTTTCCTTACAATCATACTATCAAAGGAATACTTAATGGGTGAAGATAGCGAAAACTTTTTGCTGCGCTCTTTTGATATTCCAAAATCATTAGCCGCAAAGTCTGCTTCTCCACGATCGACAGTTGTCACTTGCCCGTCGACGTTGTATTCTTTAAATTTAATTTTTAGATTCAACTCTTTTGCAACTGCTTTAGCAACATCAACATCATAACCGACTAGCTTATTTTCCTCGCTATAATACGAAGAAGGAAAAAGTGTTCCAGAAGTCGCAACTGTTAATTCTTTTTTCTCTTCTACTTTTTTCCAACTATTATCTTCGCTTGATTGTCCACTTCCACACGCAGCAAAAATTAATCCAGCTCCTACTAAAACTAAGCCTATCAACTTCTTTTTCAATACTATCTTCCCCTTTTTATTCTACTGAAAACTCTTACTATGAATTCTTTATAGCATATAAAAAACAAAAAGGTGTAGAAAGATGCTTATGAAAAACAGACAATAAGACAGAATTGATTTAATCTTGTCGTGTAGTAGCACAACTTTTAAATAACATATTGTATCTTAAACATGGAAAAAGGAATTATCTTGCAGAAATCTGCTACTGATAGGAGAAAAGGTAGCATTCTTTCTTATTTGCAGTATCTAACGTTTTGTTTTCTCACAGCCGCTCAATGTCTTTACCTGATTTTTTGTACAGAAAGTCTCACCATCTGTTCCCAGTTCATATTCTCAATTTTGATCAATTTATTCACTTTATCCATTTGCGTAAAGAAATTACTCTCTTCTTGAATCGTACCTGTATCTGGCTGAAGATCTACGTTGATAACTTCTAAAAGTGTTGTTCTTCATTGTCCAATTGATCTGATAAATCCAATCCGTTCTCCCTGATAAGCGGTCAAGTGAGCAGTATACAAGATTTTTTCACCGAAATTACATCGAATATTTATAAGTTTTAGAGCTGAATTTTCCATTTTCCCTTCCCCTTCTTGCTAGGAAGGGAGAGAAAGTGTATAGAAAAAAAGGCATAGTCTAGCACCATGCCTTGTATTTCGTTGATTTTTTTTAAAAGTGTACACTCATCCCTTGAAATTGCCGCATTTGGACTTTGAATGAATATTTATTTACTTATTCAAAAGTTTTCTGCGCAATTCCACTGATGCTATTATTACTTTCTCTACTCTTGTTCGCTTAATCAAAAGATAGCATGTACAGCAGGATTAGAAAAGAACACTTATCCAATTTTATAAATAGCGATTATCTCGTAGGCGAATCTTCTTGATGTCTTCTACTGATTGCGTACCTGCCAGCTGCATGACCATCTCTAGCTCTTTCTTAAAGAAGTCAAAGACCTGTGTAACTCCTGTGGAGCCACCAAGTGCCAACCCATAAATCACTGGACGGCCAATAGCAACGAGATCTGCTCCGGAAGCAATTGCTTTAAAGACATGCTGACCACGACGAACCCCGCTGTCAAAGACAATTGGTACTCTTCCAGCGACTGCTTCTGCAACATATTGTAACGAGTCAAACGAAGCAGGTCCACCATCTAACTGACGCCCACCATGATTAGACACCCAGATACCAGCAGCACCAGATCCTAAAGAGCGTTCGACGTCTTCTTCTGATTGAACGCCTTTCACATAGACAGGAAGATCAGAAAAATTAACAATAAACTCTACATCTTTTGGACTTAATTTTTGCTTGGATGAACCATAGACAGCATCCATTGTCTGACCAATACCCGATTGATAAGCTTGAACGATGGGCATCGCCAAAGGAAAAGTAAAACCGTTTCGTCGATCTGTTTCACGATTCCCGCCAACCGTGGCATCCGCTGTTAATACGATCGCTTTCGACCCGTTACGTTTTGCCATATCCAAAATATCACGATTGATTCCATCATCCTTACTCATGTAAAACTGAAACCATTGAGGTGACTGTTCTCCACCAGCTTCACGAATTTCCTCTAAAGTACAAGAAGCATATGAACTAGCTGTGTAAATAGTTCCAAAACGAGCAACTCCTTTAGCCGAAGCTCTTTCAGCAGCCACATTGGCTAAGCCATGAGCCGCGACGGGAGCCATAATAATCGGAGCGGTTAGATCTTCCCCTGCAAATTTTGTTTTCGTACTCGGTATTTCCACATCCCGCAGAACATGCGGTATGATCAGCTTATGATTAAAAGCCTTTTCATTTTCTTTATAAGTAAATATGTCTCCAGCACCGCTGCTGATGTACCCATATCCGCCTTTAGGAATCACTTCTTTTGCTGCCTCTTCCAAATCAACAGTATTAATAAAATCGATTGCGCCTTCTGCGGTACTTGCTTGATAAATTTTTTCCATGTGAACTCCTACCTCCAAAGTGATAACGTTTACATAAACAATGGTACGCTTCCCTTTGAAATGTGACAAATCATTTGTTTATAGAGCATATTTCGCTAAATAGCAGAAAATTAATCCTGAATATCGATGAAAAATCTTCTTTAAAAAAGGGATCAACATATAGCCCTGTCGATATTTTAGGTAAACGATTATTTAAATGATTTTCTAATACCTTCAAGACAGAAATATGAAAGAAAGAGTAGCAACAAGTACAAAACTCAACTTCTGACATTTTTCCTATTCTCGATCGTAAAAAGTGGCTCTAAAGTATTACGAAAAGGAGTAGCTTTTTAATAATGTAATAACGCTAGGATTTTTATGTTTCATCGCTTCTCTTTGCACCTATGTAGCAAAGGCACAGTTGAATCCATCCACTTTTATTCATTTCATTTTTCTAAACTTTTTTATAGTAATGGTCGTATCATTAATTATGGAACTGATTTTGAATAAAAAATAAGAGAAAGCCTAGAACATCGGGCTTCCTCTTACTTTTTTATGCTATTCTTCTTCAGTCATGAATATCTGTTGTTTTATCAAGGTTTCAAGTCACTTAAATGACAATAATTATATTTCAGAAAACAGCTTTCGTTTTGCTGTTATCTGATACATTCTAAGTAAATTCTTGGTCAATTTCTTAGTCAAAAGAATTCTTCATCTAACGTGGGGCGGCCGTTCACTTTGTGGGCGGTTTTTTTTATGCCATTCTGAACCTTCTGTTTGCTGCCATCACTACATCTTGAGTTCCAGTAGTATGGACGTGGTAACTCTGATTGTTATTACTGTTTGTGTTATAAACATTGTTGACAACAGTTGAAGTCGTGTGAGAAACACTCTGAGCCAATCCGGCGAATGTCCTTGAAATCTGACCACTTCTCAATTTTTCAAAGAATGGAACTCCCAAAGCAGATACTATTTTTTCTGGAATCACATATTCGCCATTGTCCAATAATGGATTTTCTGGTGAGTCTTGAATCTCAGCTTTATATCCAGTTGGAACAGTGATCAATCCACCGCTAGCTTTTGTTGTTTTACTCTTTTTCTTTTTCGAACTAGTACTTTCTTTTTTTGTCTCGGTAGTTTCTAGTTCAACAGCAATTTTAGTTGAATATTTTTCTTGTAATGCTGAATTAATCGCATCGCGGATCGTGTTACCTATGTTCAAACTATTTTTTAAACTGCTGTTGATTGCTTCAGCGATCTTAGTTCCAGCAGTTCCCGCTCCTTCGGCAGAAAGATTTTGTAATTTTTCTGACAAAACCTTTTGCAAATCAAGTTTATTCTTAAATCCTTCGTTTAACCTTTTTGCAAGTAGTTCCCCTAATTTATTAAACTCAGGAGGAAAGCTCTGAGTCAAATTAGCAACGATTTCATCCAAAGCCTGTGACATTCCAGATAAATTATTGACTATATCATCTGTAGCGACACTGGAAATACTACTAATTGCATTTTTAATGATATTGATTTTTTCAGTTAATGATTTTTCAGTTATTTGAAGTCCTTGTATTCCTACTAAAACATCGCCAATACTTTTTAACTCAGTAAAGACCGCCAAAACAGGGGATAATTCTGCTGCCTTAATTCCGCCAGACACAAAGTTGTTCAATGATTCAACAAGAGATCCGGAAGTAGCTGTTTTTATAAGTTTTTTTATAGTACCTATATTTTTTTCTACCTTCTCATCATTCAGTTTTAACTTTTGCAGCTCAGTTAGTTGATTTCCTACCTCAACGATATTTGATACAATACCACGCGAAATAAATGAATTGAACAGTTCAGCGATTGTATCGAATACTGAGCCATCGAAACCAAATTCGCTTAGGTTAGAAAGTACACTTTTGATCGCTTCTGTGTTTTTCTTGATTGTCTCATTCTCTAACTCTAATTTTTGTAGATCGATTAGCTGATTTCCAACACTAACAATATTACCGACTATTCCAAGTGATATGAACGAGTTCAACAACTCGCCTAGTTTCTCAAATACTGAGCCATCAAATCCAAATGTACTAAATTCAACTAAACTTGTTTTGATCGTCTCTATTTGGTCCTTCACCACTCCTGGATCAAGTTCTAACTCTTGAAGTCTGGTCAGTTGATTGCCGATACTAACAACATTGGCCACTATTCCAAGTTGAATAAACGAATTGATCATCTCAGCAATTTTTTCAAATGGGTTACCATCAAATGCTAGCATACCTATATCGGCTATTGCCGTCTTAATAGTTTCTATACTCGTTTTAATTCTTCCAGGGTCTAGTTCCATGCTCCCCACTGATGCCAGTGCTTTAGCGGTTAAATACAGTGTTCCTGCAATTCCGATAAGCGCCACAAGCCCACTAATCAGAAAGCCAGCCCCTATCCCCGAACTCATGATAGCACCTACAGCAATTGCCAAAACGCCAATCTCAGAAATAGACAACGCAATCTGCCCTATCTTAGCTTGAATCGAACCAAAGTCCGGGTCAATCTCTCCTACTTGCTGTAATGCCTTTGCAGCTAAATAGATATTTGCTGAAATCCCAGCGATTGTAGCAAGTCCGGCAATAATCATGTCTGGCTTTTTATCTGCAATAAAACCAACCGCCATTGTAAGAGCGCCCATGCCTACAATTGCTTCGCCAATTGCTAACAGTTTTGGCTGCAATCCTTTTAGATCACCTACTTTTTGAACTTCTTGTAACGATTTTGCAGCGAGATAGATATTCGCTGAAAGTCCGGCAATCGTCAGCATTTTCATGCCTAAACTCTTTAAATCATTGATCCCGATTGCCTTCAGTTCTTTAGATGATTTTGTAAAACCATCTAACCCCTTGAACGATGGAAGCTTTATCCCTAAATTTTGAAGAAAACCTAAACCTTTAAAAAGTCCACCAGTAGCTTTTAAAGCTAAGCCGGCTCCTTTTAAGCCAACAGCAAGTTTTAACAGATTCGGGATCACCGACCCCACCCAAGAGAAATCTGGCTTCTTACCTTCAGTCGATTTTGAAAGGTTATCGAATACCTTTTTAATAATATCTGTGAATGGGGCCATGCCTTTTACGAAATTATCTACGGTTCCTTGGCCAAAGATTGAATCCAAGCTTTCAGTTAAGAGTTTTTTTAGGTCTGCCGCAATTGGTTTTATTTTTTCCGGTAGCACCTTGACCATTTTTTTTATACCTTTTATGATTTTAGGCGTTAAATCTTTAAGCTTTTTATCCAAATTGTCTAAGTAGATAGGTATTGCAACTTCAAGACCTTCAGTATTTCCATCAGATAAGAAATTTTCCCAAGCGCCTTTCATCATTTTTAGTGATCCTTCATAAGTAGTTGCCGCTTCTTTAGCCGTTGTTCCTGCTATATTTTGAGCTTCCTGGGCGTTATGGATTGCGTCAATCATCATAGGTGCTGTCACTTGGCTTATATCTGTAATTTTATTATCTAGATTACCATAAGTATTAATCGCTTCGATTGCGCCTTCTTGTGTAGCCTTAAATCCTAATTTAAGGTTATCGAGCATCGTATAATTATTTTTCATTATTCCTTCATACGCATGCTGAACAGATCCAATATCTGTCCCGAATGTATTTGAATTATCAGACATATCTGTGATTGCTTTATCTACGTATTCGGCAGCTTTCTTTTTGTCACCATTTAAACTAGTAATTAAAGTTGCCGAATAAGATGTAGCCTGTTCTAAATAATCGTTTTTACTCAATCCGGCCGTTTTATATGCATCATCAGCTTTACTCATGATTTCTGGTGCTACTTCACCACCGAAGAGCTTTTCTACACCACCAGTATTCTGTTCTAGGTCACTAGCGGCATTTACTGAGTCCTTTAGTACCTTACCGGCAATTGCTAACTTACCGAGCGTTAACCCACCTATCGCTTTAATTAACCCAAATACCTTGTTAGAAAGGCCATCAATAGTATTACCAAAACCTACAACTTTATCCCCAGCCCCGCTAAAATCAATTGAAACTTTTTGACCATTTATTCTATCGATTTCTTGTTCTACTTTGTATAATTCAACATTGGCTGTACGAATCGGTTGAATTTCAGCATCTACTTCTAGTTTTTGACGATTCAAACTAGCAAGCTTCTGATCAATGTTTCTTAGCTCTTTGTCTGCATCGTCAACATTTTTCATTCCAAGTTTAATTTCTGTTTTCTGCTGGCGGAGTTCTCGCATCTCAGCAGCAATTCTTTGAGATTTATCTCGAAGCTTGTCAAGCTGTGCACTATCAATTTGTAACTGGTGTTTCTTGTCAGTTAAATCCTTCATTGTGCTCTTTGCTTTTGTAAGATCTCCATAAAAGGCTTTAAGGTTCGACTTTACATTGATTGAAAACTGGCCTACTCCTGATGCTGCCATGTGTCCTCTCCCCCGTCATCATTTGCTACAACCGTACTATTCTTTTTTGCAATAAAATCTAATTCTGATGCAAGACCTTTTGCTTTTGAATTAATCCACGGATTATCCTTGAAAATAAAACTTAATAAATCAATATTTGGAAGAGTCGCCACGATAGCCGTATCCAGTTGGAACATGCAACCGATAATTTCTTTTAATGGATTCTCCATAAGAGCCATTAGTTTTAGCCATGGCCCTACTGTCGTGTCAAGATTTTCAGCGATTTCTTTTATTTCTTGCATGTTATCGCCAAGGTCACCAGCAGCTTTCATGATTCGCGCCTTATCCTTTTCCGAAAGATCATGCAACATGACATTAATTTCTTTCAAGTCTTCGAGATTATCCTCGAAAACAACAATGGTGAAGCCTGTCTTTTTCGCTTTCTCTGAACGTGCTTTTGCTAACTGTTCTTCTAATTCTTTAACTTTATCTTTCATGTTTTAATCAATCTCCTTCTAGTATTTTCCTTCTGATTGCATCCACGCTGGTATTTTATTTTTCGGATTTTTAGCTACTATATTCGTTGTATCAATGGTTGCCGATTCTGTTTTACTTTTAGCTTTTACCTTTTTTTTGCTTTTAGCTTTTACTTTTTTTTCAAGTTCAGCCTTTTCTGCTTCTAGTTTTTTCTTTTCTGCTTTTAATTCGTCAAGTTTTGTCGTCATGGTATTACTCTCCTTCAAAATTTTTATAATAGTTCCGTTCTTGTATTCTTCAGCAAAAGCGAGCATCGCTTTTTGCTTTGCATTCTCAACAGTGTGTCTACTACACTTTAATAAAAATGCTGTTTCTGCTATGTTCTTTGGTTCTCTGGCAAGATAGTTATAAAAGAGGATTGCTTGCCCCCTTTTATCTAATGCCTGCCAAGCTTTGACAATTGCATATTTTTCTAATAGTCTCTTTTCGTATGTGTCCGCATATCCATCTAATAAATCATAATTGTATGATTCAGGTCTTAGTGACAATCGTCTAAGTTCAGACAACGATTGAAATCCATCTGTCATTCTCGACAACCTAGGGTAGTATTGAAAAATAGTTTTAGATTGCTTAACGACACTTGCCCTAAAGCGTTTCATATTATCATCCAAACAAAATCACACCACTTGAAGTAACTCCTATGAATAACCGAGTTATTTTAGATTTAGTTCATTTTTAATGGTTTCGAGTTCTTCTTGAATCTCGTCAATTCCAATTGATCGATAAGCAATTTCTAGAACACTCTTAGCAGCCTGAACCTTCGAACTTGGTGTTGATCTCTTATCGCTCATTACTTCTCTTAAAACTTCTACAGCTTCCTCTGAGGCCTTTTGAAGCCTAGCAGTTACTTGCTGCATAGCATCTCTTCTCAACTTCCGGTACTCTTCCAGAAATTTTTGGTCTTTAAGATATTTGTACCCAGTCGTTTTATTAATGCCGGCCATCTCACAAGCTTTCTCAATGTGAGGCGCTTCTAGTAATGCCTTTAAAAATCTATCCTGTCTGATATTTAATTCTATGGCCATAATTCCCACCCCCTTTTGTACCCAAAGAAGAATTAATGAGAGTTTTCCTTGATATGATCGGATTTCTTTTTCGGTAATTCTGTTTTGACCAAGAAATTGACCAAGTTTACTCATTATTTGGTTAAAGGATAATCGTAAATTTTTCACCCGGAATCCGATCAAGATGTTTGTCAAGCTGAGTTCTAGAAAAAACTTTGCCTTCATGAGTGATTGTTCCGTCCTCATTGTCATAACCGACAATTATCTTTAGGTTTCCCCCTCTTTGAACAATTGCCTTTTTGATGTCTTTTATTTGTTTCTGCAAGTATTTGACATTCATGTTCATCCCCCCTTTCTTCCGTTGATATTCGTTCATTTGTGTAGATCGTATCTTTAGACGAACAAATTATTCATTCATCTTCTAAGCTTAAAAATGAACTTCCTTACTGTTCAAAAACCTGTGATATAGCCATTTCTCGCCGCTGGATGAAATAAAAAAGAGGACACAAGAGATCCACCAGTAATCTGGCTTTCTCCTGTATCCTCTGGTTCTTCCTAGTAAGATACTGTTATTCGACTATCATTATTATATCATTTCCACCCCTAAATTGATACGTTCTCACGTTGTTTTAAAGTCACTTCCTGTTACTTTTTGGACTGTTCTTCTGTAAAAACATGAGATTCAGTAATGCAATATTGAACTACTTTCCCATCTTTTATGATAAATTTTACTTCGCCATATTCCGGCAATTCTACTACTTCTGCTCGCTGGCTATTATCAATATAAATTCTATCCAAAAACCTTACTTCCTTTCCCTGATACCTCTAAACATTTTGCTCGCTGCTTTTCCAATGTTAGCAATCGCTTTAGCTGCTCGGCTGAAGCTCACTGATAATTCACTAGAATCATATGAGCATTCCGTTACACTTCCATACTTTCTTTTCAATCTTTCTACCCTTCGATGTCGATCATTCATTTTCGTTAACCTTTCGTATTCAATTTTTCTAATAGTTTTTTTCCTTTTTCCGTGATCGTGATTGTTCTAGGTTTATACGGAATGTAGTTAATAAACCCACTTTCAGTTAATCGACACATTTCTTTTTGAATCGACGATGAAGATTTCAAATTTGATCCGGCTCCTATTTCTCGGACTGTTGGTGGATACCCTTGTTCTTTAATGAATTTATCAATAGCTATCAAAACGGAATTGCTCGTGGTCAAATGACTACACCTCTACTTTCTCGATTGTTTAGTTAGCGTAATGATCCACGCCAACCATCTAAATCTGCTGATTCAATTTGATCGATAAGCTTCGTCATATCTTTTACTTGCGCCTTGTAGGCTGCTAGGCCTTCTCTACGCTCTTCTTCTGTCTCAGCAATGAAATAGCCGCCATTTTCCCCGCTACGCTTAGCACAAACAGGAACGCCCTTTTTACGTAGACTATTGATGACCTCGTACACAACACGATCATCCACGTTCACTAGATTGCTAATTTCTCGAATCGCAATCTTATGTTCGCTGCCACTAGGGATCACATCTAGAACGTCACTTTCTAATGTATTCAATTGGCTCACTTCTAATACCTCCAATTTAATAAATTTTTGAGCTGTGCAGCTATGACTACACAGCTCGTTGAACTAATTTGAAATCACTTTCTCTTATCCTTTATTCCAGCAAAAGTAATTACTTTGATTCTGAACCTCATTCTTGAGTAAATCCTCGGATCAATCATTTTCTCTAAATCTTTCCAAGGAATATTGCTTGTAATTATCGTTGGCTTATTTTCTGCTCTCGCATCCATGACAGCATATAGTATTCTTGCTGAGAAATCTGATACATTGCCTTTCATATCCATAGGATTAATTTCACTGGCAATATCATCCAAAACTAAAATATCAGCATCGATCATTTGAGTAATAAATTTACCTTCGCTGTCCTGACTACTCTGATCGTTGTAACTGGCTCGAATACGTTGTTGGAGCGCTGGGAAATTCATAAACAAGCATCGTTTGCCATTTGCCAATGTATTAGCATTTCTAATCAATGCACTAGCAAGATGGGTTTTGCCGCATCCTGGTACTCCTTGGAGAAATACTGTTATCGGTTCACTGCTAGCAAGTGGTTCAATCAAGAGCTTGGCTTCTTGAAGAAGTCTCTTTTCTGTATCATTTTTTGTGAAGAATGTTTTGAATCCTCTGTCTAAAACAGACTTGTTGGATACAACGCTATTTTTATAAAGAAATTTTCTTCTTCCTTCTACACTGTCAGCATAATAAGCATCGCTATTTTCTTTAGACACTACCCCATCTCGTTGATCTTTATAGCAAACCGGACAAACGATCTCGCCATTTGGAAGCAACATTTTTTTATAGCGGGGATGTTCATTGCAATATTCATCCACTTCAAGGATTCCATTTGCATGTTCCATTAGATTCTCAGCTACTTCTTTAGGCAACCCGCTTAGTAAATCCATTAAATCACCACCCTAGATTGTCATACTCGCTTGACCCAGTATTTTCTAACTCTTTACCCACGCTATAGTCTGGCCACTGTCTCTTGGCATCGCTAGATTTATTCTTTTTATCCTCAGCCTTTACTTGATCCACTGAAAGATAGCAGTTCTGTTCCCAGTCTTTAAGTATGCTATTAACATATGCATATTTCTTTACTCCGTTATCTACTGCGATTCCCAAAGCGTGTAAGATTAATTCAATAGCCGCCGTTGTAGTCGTTCCGATCTTTTCAAAATCCTTAACCCAATAATCAAAATCTTGGACTGTTTTTGGTGCTAGGGTTCCGAATCCGTTTTGCTCCCAAAAATTGAAAACAGGTTTCAAAGATGATTGTTCTTTACTATTACTACTATCACTACCCTTACCTAACTCTAACCTATCCTTACCTAACCTAACCTGAGGCTCCATTTGGTATGACATTTGGTTGTCGGTTGGTATGTCAGAATTTACGTGAATTTTATATGCGTTATTTTCATCAAAAGAAAGTCTGCTCTTTTCGTCTTTATACATTGTTTCGTAATATCGATCAGGGCGAATGTAATTATGAATTTTCCAATCCTTAATCACGACAACGCCACTTTCGAATGGAATAATATATTGTTTCGTCATTAAGATAGTTAAGTCATCTTGACTCGCTCCTATGGTTCTTTGAACTTTTTTTGGACTCCCGACAAAACCATCATCATCTGCATTCATATTTAAATGAAAATATAGATTTTGAGCAGACGCTGGCATGTCAATAAATAAATCTGTATCTGTTATTTTTTTACTAAACATTCTTCTATTTGCCAATATCTATCCCCCTAAATTTTATTTGTAGCAGTCGATACTTATTCATCAATGAATCCTTTGTTAATGTCAGATAATGCACTTTCGACTTGTCCACTCATATGCTCTCGACAATCCCATAAAGACTGAGATAGGATTTCTAAACTTCCTTTGATTGCCTCATAGTTATCAATCAACTCTTTGGAGACCACATCCGACTGAAAATATTTCATTACTAAATCAAATTGGCAAAGTAAATTTTTCATATCTTTTAAATAGCAGTTCTTTAAATCATCAAATACTGGGTAATGATTTTTTAATCCCTCTTCAAAGGCTAGCTTCATCACCTTGATTTCTACATCATTTGCTGCAAAGTCCATAGACTCTCGAAGCTTTTCTGATTGCTGCACGCCTTCAAATTGTGACCAATACCTTTCTTTTAGCTTATAGCTTTTATCTACCAGGTCTTGAACATCGGCATTATTTTGCCTAACAATTTTATTCAATGTACTAGTATTCATTTGCATTATGATGCTACCTCCAGGGTCTCAAGATTTTCTGCTACTATGATTGTGTTACCAGACTCACTACCACATAAAAAGATTCCGTTTTGAAACTCCATTAAAATCTGTACAAAAGTTCCAGCAGCAAGATATTTCGATTTCTTTACTCGGCAAAAATCGCCTACTTCAATTTTTTTCATGATATACGCTCCATTCAATTTTGTGGTAAAATAGAGCAAAAGAACGGCTGTTCAAGCCCTTTAGTTGCCTTTATCTCGTTGCTTTGGTCGGCGTGTGAGATATTGGCTTTTTCTTTTGCTCTATTCATGGTTTTATCCCTCTAATTCGATTCCTAGTAGCTCTGCTAGTTGCTCGACATCAGCATAAAACATAGCTTGCAACACTTCTAGACCAATGTCAGGGGAGAATCTGGCCTCGCTAAGTTGATACATGTCTTGCACAACCGATTGAACTGTTGGTTGCTCAACGCCGTATACTTTCTTTTCATAGTCTTCAATCTCCGCAACAGCTTCACTAATCAACGCTTGGCCTTCTTTCACGGTAACATGATGAAATGCGGCTTCTAATCCGTTCAGAATGCGCGTTTTCTGACGATCAATTTCAATTGGATTTACTTGTTTTTTATTCATTATTAGCCCCTCCTGCTATTTCAGTCCCAAGAATATCGATCAATGCTAAAACACGCTGATATACATAATCCCGATACTCAGAATTAACATAAACATCTTCACCGTCTATATAAAAGTGCCCAAACGGTCTAGAAACTTCGGATAAATCTGCTAGCACTGACTTTACTGTGTGTTCTTCAGTATCTTTTTCCTCGGGCAGTAATCCAAGTTCTTCTTGGATACTTTCAATTGGTGTATCCATATCAAATTCCATTAATTGACTCATTAAATCTTTTACATTTTTGCTCATTTTTAAATTCCTCCTGTTTTTGCATTAAATGCAAAATCTATTCGTGCATCTGATGCACAATTCAATTGTCCTAACTAATAGTGTTTCTTTTTCTCGAAATCATCTGACCAAGATTTCAAAAATTCTAACAGTCCTTTGAGTGCTCTCTTAATATTTTTCATTTGATTTCTCCGCTTTTGCTCCCATCGCCCCACACGTTAGGAAAATTATTTTTTATGTTTCTCTAAAAAGGCGTCCGCATCTCTTTGGTCAATTTTTTCATAACCATCGATCATCACGACACGCAATCCCAACTTTTCGATAAATACGTATTTCAAAGTGTTATAGCTTGTATTCATGTAATGGGCTGCCTGCATATAGCCCATAAATCTTGGCAGCTCTAGCTTCTTCTTGTAATCAACAAGGAAAGCCATAGCCTGCTGTTTTCCTTCCTCTGCTGCGGCTTTCCTGACCTCTTCACGTAGGGATGGGGATAGGTCTAACTCGTCAATACTCAGTTTCATGGATGATTCCCTCCTAAATCATTTGCAAACGTTAGCCAAAGTATTTGACATTGTATTTAAGCATCGCTTCCAAAATCTCTTCAACTTCTTCAATCGGCAACGTATGAATATATGTCGCAACGATCATCTTATCTTCGACCTGAATCGTTTCGACATACTTCCACTTAGTAGCTCCTAAAAGCCCTTTTTCCTTCTTTACCCGTAAAGCCTTATAAAAACGCTTAGGTAATGCTCCGGTGCGAAATTCATTAGCAGCTCCTGCATCGATGACAATATCGATCGTTCCGTCCTCGTGGATACAGCAAACATTTTTGAAACGGATTTCCGGATAATATCCTGTTAGTTTTCTTACATCTAAAATCTCTTTACCATCATATTTAATCGAGCGTAGATTCTTTTTTTGGATTTTATCTAGCTCTTTTACTGGGATAGCGTAACGGCCATTGCTTTCTTGAAATACGTACATTTGTTTTCTCTCCTTCTACCCAGTTTTAGGTCTTGTGGTTGGACTCAATTTTTTTAATAACATTTTGAGAAATTAGCTACGATTTCGATCAGCTAACAACTCATCGATTGCCTTTTCTACACGTCCTTTCCGATCACCTCGCATTTCTGAGCGTAGCCAACGACTTAATGTTGCATCAGTTACTCCTGACTGCTTGGCAACCTCCCAGTATAAGATGCGGTTTGACTCGATCTTATTTCTAATTTCCAGGTTTGCTTTCATTTCCCCACCTCCTATCCTTCACTATTGACGTCATTTATCTTTTAACAAAAAGACGCTATCGACGTCTAAAATTACTATATCAACTGATTCGGAAGATGTCAACAATTATAATTGCTATCAGCGTCAAAAATTGATATATTGATAGTGGAGGTGAAGTAATGAGCATTGGAGAGAACATAAAAACAGTTCGCAAACTCAAGGGTTTAACTCAAGAAGAGTTGGCGATACAAATGGGAATTTCTAGATCCTATTTGGGTGATTTAGAAAAGAATAGACGAAACCCTAGCACCGAAACAGTTGAAAAGCTATCCGAAAAGCTTGGTGTATCTGTCTTATATCTAATAAAAGGAGTAGAAACTTTAGAAGATTACGGAGTCTTAACCGGGGCGGCTAGTTTTGATCCAGATGATTTTGGTGAATTGTATATTAATGATTCTATAAACACTACAATAAAACGATTAAAAAATTTAGCGTATACCGAGGAAAACAGAACTCAAATATTTCTTCTTTTTTCATTTTTGAATCTAATTGATTATCAGTCTGAAACTAAGGAAGACGTTATAATCAACTCCATTCTGACTTCTTTTCTTGATTCTACACATTTAATAAATAGCATTGTATCGTCTTATTTAACAACAGATTTGAAGGATATTTCTAACATAGAACTACACAAAGCTAATATTGATGAATACACTAACATCTATAAAGAATCTCAAAAAAGTATCATCGAGAATATAGAAAAAGTTGATGATATTCTTTTGAAGCATAAAAAAAAACACACCCACCCGTCTAATGACTAAGTGAGAGTGCAAGTTTTAGGAAAGAGAATCAATATCAGATGTTTGTTAGCATCTACAGCATAACAGAAATACAAGTTTCATGCAATATACAACCTCCTAATTGGATGAGTTAAAAACCATCCGATTATTACCCATCGCCCCACGTTAGGTACTGGGAGGAAAACACAATGGCAACACAAAAGAAAAAGAATCCAATCAAAAAATATACAAAAAAAGACGGATCAACCGCCTATATGTTCAAAGCATACTTAGGCATTGATCCTGAAACAGGGAAAGAGGTTCACACTACACGGCGTGGATTTAGCTCATCAAAAAAAGCCAAGCTTGCCCTATCTCGGCTAAAGCTTGACTATGAAGAAAACGGCTTGAAGAAAGACGAAAATGAGACCTTCAAGCAAGTTTATGAATTATGGGTTGAAACCTATAAAACGACTGTTAAAGAAGTCACGTTTATTAAAAATGAGATCAAGTTTAATAAATGGATCCTGCCCGTTTATGGTGAACTTCGCATTAAAGAAGTCACTGTAAAACGAGCGCAACAAATTGTTAATACTTGGGCAAAAGAGACCGATCAATACAAAGTTCTTCATTCAACAGCTAAACGAATCTTTGAGTATGCTATCAGCCTTGGCGTTATCCAGTATAATCCATTGGCCCATGTCATGATGCCTAAACGCCCCAAAAAGGCCGTTAGCGGCGATCCAGTTAAAGTCTACACCAAAGATCAACTAAAAGCTCTTTTTAGCTATATTGACTCTCTGAAGCCGAATTACAGCAATGACTATAATAAAACGTTGCTACGCTTTCTATTTTATAGCGGCTGCCGTATTAGCGAAGCTCTGGCTCTCAATTGGTCAGATATTGATTTTGAAGAGAATAATGTTCTAATCAATAAAACACTAAGCCAGACGAAACACGGCTATAAAATTAGCGATCCTAAAACAGATAAGAGCGCCGCTAGGATCACTCTTGATGCTGAAACAATTGCGATCCTGAAGAAATGGCAAATCAATCAGCGCAAGTACATGTTAAGTCTTGGTATCACCGATCCGACTATGATATTCTGCGGCATCTACAAACAAATGATTACCCATCATGCTATTTATGTTCGTATGCAGACTATAACAGGTAAATGCGGCATACCTTTTCTTGGACTTCATGTGACACGTCACACCCATGCCAGCCTTCTTTTAGATGCTGGCGCAAGCATGAAAGAAGTCCAAGACCGTTTACGTCATGCAAAGATTTCTATGACTATGGACACCTACGGACATCTAAGCAAAGAGACAAAAGACAAGACGATAGAAAAGCTTGTCGCGCACCTAAATTTTTAAGTGTCTTGGTCAATGTCTTGGTCAAACAAAAAACAGAAAAGGAGAAACCTTGTTGCACCAAGGTTTCTCCTACAAATAAAGCTTATTATTCTTCTTCCGTCATGAATGTATTGAATACTTCTTCAATCATATCCCACTCAGCGTCAGTTTCGATTTGTTGCAATTCGCCTTCGCTGCCGTCTTCGTTTTCAACATACGCGTAAGCCTGTAATTCAACATCTTCATCTTCAGGAGCGCCCGCTGGATAAAGTAATACATAGTTGCGGTTAAATTCTTCTTGACCATCAATTGTCAAAAGAATTTCATAAAGCGTTTCATTTCCTTCATCATCTACTAAAGTGATCACTTCATGTTCGTCGTGGTCATGATCATGTTCATGATCATGGTCGTGTGTGTGTTCATGTGCCATATACTATTCCTCTTTTCTAAAGTTTGTTGCTGGTTCGATCAAGATAATTTTGCAAGATCATGACCGCCGCGAGTTTATCAATGACTTTTTTTCTTTTTGACCGAGAGACATCCGCCTGTTCGACTAACATACGCTCCGCTTGAACTGTCGTAAGGCGCTCATCTTGAAATTCCACCGGTAAATCAAAAAGCTCTTTGATTTTATCCGCATAAGCCATCGAAGCTTCCGCTCGAGGACCAATCGAATTATTCATGTTTTTGGGAAGTCCCACTACAAATTTGGTGACTTGGTATTCTTTGACTAACTCACCTAAACGTTCAAAACCAAACTTCCCTTTTTCTTCGTTGATTCGGATGATTTCGACTCCTTGAGCCGTCCAGCCAAATGGATCGCTCACTGCAATTCCAACAGTTTTTGAGCCGACATCTAGTCCCATCACTCTCATCGAATATCTATACCGTGATCTTTCAGGTAGTATTTAACCAAAACTTCCATGACTTCATCGCGCTCATGACGACGAATCAAGTTCCGTGCATCTTGATAACGAGGAATATACGCAGGATCTCCTGATAATAAATAGCCGACGATTTGGTTGATCGGGTTGTAGCCTTTTTCAGCTAATGCGTTGTAGACGATCGTCAATGTTTCGCTGATCTCTTTCTTACGGTTGTCATCAAAATCAAAACGGACTGTTTCATCTGTGTATCCCATTTTCTCACACCTCTCCTTGGACTTATCAACAATTACATTTTACTAAAAGAAGACAAAACTTACAAATTTTGCAAGTTGCCAATCTCTTGGCTTTAGAAAATCTTCCGAATTATTATAACATGCTTTTGCTAATAGTATGTTACTTTTCTTAAGCATCTTTTTTTCTTTTAACGATAATGCTAGCTATACTTAAATGAGTAAATCATCTACTGGAGTGAAACTTAACTTCTAAAAACATTGGAGGCAGATTTATGCTAAATAGATTTTTTAAATTACTCGCCTGTATCATTGGCGTTGAATTAATCGGTTCATTATCCGGCTTCTTCGCCGGCGACATACCAGCTGTTTACGCTCAGTTGAACAAACCCTTTCTGGCACCACCAGGAAATATCGTAGGAATCGTCTGGACAGTTCTTTATGCGTTAATTGGCCTAGCCTTATTTCTCGTGATCGACAGCAAAGAAGCAAAGAGCAAAACGACGTCTTATTTTCTATTCGGTATTCAGCTAGTGCTTAATTTCATTTGGAGTATTATTTTCTTCGGCGGTTCCCACTTTTGGATTGCTTCATTTATCAGTCTTTTCTTGTTGATCACAATCGTCTTCAGCATCCGCGAGTTTCGCAGTATATCAAAGGGAGCGGCTATTTGTTTTATCCCTTACTTGATTTGGATCTGTTACGCGACATACCTTTCTTTTGGGTTGGCCATCTTAAATTAAACCCTTTTCAGAGCAGACACCAGAATAATTCTGATGTCTGCTTTTAATTCTCAAAATCCTTAATTAAAATGGCTGTCTCTCCAATACCGTAATCCCCTTCTCCATACAAAGAAGTATATTCTTCTGCCAAAAACTCCTTCATTTCTGCATCAGTACGTTCGAATCCCGCTTTTTCATAGGACCTGATTGCTCGAACATTTCGATTAGAAGGCGCAATTATCAATTGATCAATCGCTAAATATTGATTTAGGTAATCGCTTAGAGCAAGTATGGCATCATTCCCATAGCCATGTCCACAGCTTGCTTCATCTTTCATCCAAATATCCAGTTCAGCATAATTTTGCTTTAGATGAAAAGCAGAATAACTGATAAATCCTATCGCTTCCTCTTTAGTCATAATCAGAAAACCTTGACCTTTTTTTGGTTGGGCCCCAGTAAAAAAATACTCTTCATAATAATCCGAACAAAAATCTTGATAGGAAGCGATCGGTTTTTCAGGATAATCAGGCGGTCCGCTATGTGATTTTGTTGTTTCTGATTGAAAACACCATTCATAAATACGTCGGCGATCAACTAAGGTAGCTGCTACTAAATGAATTTTCTTTCCATCGATCATTGATTTCATCCCCTTTTCCTACTTATTGTTTCCTAATTTGATTATACTTTACCTCGAAATAATCTGCTTGCTCGATTTGACCTTTATTAATCAGAATTGCTATAATTTTGTGAATAACATGTAGAAAGGACAAGCTGGTGAAAACATCTGTCGAAATAATCGAAAAAACACAAGAAGAAATTGCCGATTTTAAGGTTTATGAAGTAACCAATACTTTGCAAAACGTTTTAGCGATTCTTAAAGAGGAAAAACGGTTTCTAGTTGGAGAAGAAAATGGGGCTCATTACAAGATTCCTTTTTTTGATGTTCTTTACATCGAAGTCGTTGATAAGAAGAGCTTTATTTACACAAAGAATCTAGTTTGCCAAAGTAACGAAAAGCTTTACCAGTTGGAAGAAAAGCTGGTGCCCCATAAGTTCATTCGTGTTGGAAAATCCATGTTGTTGAACATTGAAGCTATCAAAGCTGTTTCACCTACCTTGAGCGGCCGCTTTGAAGCTATTTTGATCAACGATGAACGTGTTGCTGTCTCAAGAAAATATGTTCCTGATTTGAAAAAGGGCTTAGGAATGAGGAAACGTATATGAGAATTATCGAATACCTGAAAAGTGTTTTCCGTTTATCTTCCATGATTTTCACCTTGTTAGCAGCCATTAATTTACTCCTTAATAAACAGACATTGTTTGAGATTATTGAATACATGCTGGTAGTTTCCTTTATTTCTGGCTTGCTCCGTTTTATCATTGAAGATAAAGACAGCTACTCAAATCGCAGGATTATCATAAATCAGCTAGTCTATATTGGATTGATTCTTTTACAAATCATTATCGGTGACGTTATCTATGGCTGGGAATTGGGTTTTAGTGGTATTGCTCAAAATCTCGGAATCGTCTTATTGATTTATGCCTTCATCAAATTCTTTATCTATAGCAACGATAAAAAAGAAGCAGACGAGATCAATGAACTTATTCAACAAAAAAGAGAAGAACATCAAAGAGAATCAGAATAATCTGATTCTCTTTGATGTTTATTGGGCGACCACAATTAAGCGCGTACTTTCTTTGTCATATGGATTTTGATCATAGTCACCAAAAATTTGAACTTTTTTGAATCCCGCTTTTTTCAACAGCAACCGATACTCCTCATCCAGAATGATCTTATAAACAATATCATATTGATTGTTTTCCATTCGATCTGGTGAGTGATACAAATCCAATACATGAATCGTTTGAAATTCTTCATCTTGTTCCTTAACAAATACACGACTAAAATCCTCACGATTAACGACAACTTCAATTGGCGGGAGCGACAAGTTATGATGCGTCGTCCCTGTTGTTAACACCAATAACCCATTTTGGTTCAAGCGTGCCTTCATTGATTTGAGTGCTGTAACCAAATCTGCTTCCGTGTGTAAATGCGGAAGTGCCGTAGTTAAACAGACAATTGCGTCAAAACACTCTGAAAAAACCTCTTCTAAATATCTAAAATCGCATTGATGCAGGGGTATTTTCTTGCTGCTTTTAGTTAAGTTTTTCTCTGCGACCTCTAGCATGGCAGCGGAATAATCCGACCCCGTTACTGTTAATTCCATTTCAGACAGCATAAATAAATGCTGCCCCGTTCCACACGCGCAATCTAAAACAGTACTTACCTCGTGTTCTGCAAAAAGATTTTTGAAGAAGTCTTTCTCTGCTCCTAAATACTGATCAATCTCGCCAAACTCATCGTAATCATATGCAAAAACACTATACTTATCTTCCATCTCTCTCACCTCGAACATCATTTGATTCATTATAGCAAATCCTCTTCGCAATTATTTTTTTCACATAAACATCTCTCGTCTTTTACTTTTTTTCACCTTAGAAGGAGTTATCGACCACTTGGAGAAAATCCATTGTTTCAGCTAAAAAAGTTGATTATAGTGGGTTTATCAAGAAGAGCAAAGGAGAAATCACTATGAAGGAACTAGTAAAAATCACTAATTTAGCAAAACGATATAATCATCAAGATGTTCTAAAATCAATTTCATTTTCAATCAATGAAGGAGAATTATTCTCGATTCTTGGACCAAACGGCGCTGGAAAATCTACCTTAATTTCTTTGATCCTAGGTCTGTCTAAACCTGATACAGGTGAAATCTTGTTTGAAGGAACAAAACTTGACTCTGATTCGATTGAACTAAAAACTATGATTTCTGTCGTTTTTCAAAACAGCATTTTAGATCCAGACTTGTCCGTCAAAGAGAATTTATTCTTACGCGCTTACTTTTATACGAACAATTGGAAGCAAGCGAAACAACTAGCAAAGGAAAAATTAGCCGATGTTCAGGCGTCTCACTTGTTGAATAAGTGTTATGGCGTTTTATCGGGCGGTGAAAGACGAAAAGTCGACATTGCGCGCGCACTTCTTAATACCCCTAAGCTGCTTTTCTTGGATGAACCAACAACTGGGCTCGATATCAGCTCACGGGCGGATATGTGGCACCTGATCCATCAATTGAAAGAAAAATATCATATGACTATTGTGTTGACAACACACTATATGGAGGAAGCCAGGGATTCAGATAACATTTTGATGCTGGATGCAGGCAAAATGATGGCATTCGATACACCAGAAACCTTAAAACAGACCTATCATTGTTTAACACTAGAAGACGTTTTTTTAGCCATAGTTGAAAAAGGGAGAGAAAATTATGAATGCATTAGTTTATAGAGGGTTACTATTATTTTTCAAAAACAAACAAGCAGTGATTGGTTCTTTTATCGGTGCGCTGATTATGATTGTCCTATATGTCTTTTTGTTGGGAGATAGTTTAGTCAATTCTCTGTCTGTTTTATCACAACCAAAGTTAGTCGTAGATACCTGGATGTTAGCTGGTGTCATCGGGATCGCGTCTGCTAGTTCTACACTTGGCTCGGTCAGTCTGATGATTCGCGACAAAGAACGTAATGTTTATACAGATTTTATGATTTCGCCAATCTCAAAAAGTAAAATCATGCTGGGATATTTTTTCAGTACATTCTTGATCTCTTTACTAGTTACTTTAGCGGTGATCGTGATTGCCGAAATTTATATTGTAATGCTTTCAAAGGGAGAATTACTGACTTTGCCGCAACTTGGTCTGCTATTTCTTGTTAGCCTGTTAACAGTCTTCTGTTCTTCTGCTTTCATGTTCTTTATCGCCAGCTTTTTCCGCCGCATCGATACATTTTCAACGATGACCTCGGTGATTGGCCCATTAATTGGCTTCCTGACTGGTTGTTATGTTCCTATCGGCAGTTTACCTGACATGGCTCAAACTGTGGTTCAATATTTTCCATTAACCAGCGGCGTTGTTTTGATTCGTCGCATCCTGACAGAAAATGTATTTACCGCTGCTGATGAACCCGCGATGGCTACGATTAAAGAAGAGCTGGGAATCGTAATGAATGGTCAAAATGATATTCTACTGCCGATCCTTATCCTGCTAGTTTCAAGTTGTATTTTCTTAGCGCTTGCTTTGTGGAATGTGAAGCGGGTTGAAATCAAAAGATAGTTAATACAAAAAAACTCTTGAGGTATAAACCTCAAGAGTTTTGCGAGTTAGGATTAATAAAGCTCTAAGTACTGATCACGTTCCCATTCAGATACTGTTTGACGGAATGCTGCCCATTCCATGCGTTTTGCTTCATTGAAGTTCGTATAGATATGGCTTCCTAGTGCATCAATCATGATTTGATCTTCACGCAATGCTTTAATCGCATTATGGATTGTAGAAGGTAAATCGTAAATTTCTGCCTCTTTACGTTCTTCTTCAGTCATCACATAGATGTTGCGGTCAACTGCTGCTGGAGGAGTCAAATCATTGCGAATACCGTCTAAGCCAGCCTCTAATAGAACAGCCATTGTCAGATATGGATTAGCTGCTGGATCAACTGAACGTAATTCCAAACGAGTTGATAAACCGCGAGATTCTGGGATACGAATCAATGGCGAACGGTTACGTCCGCTCCAAGCCACGTAAACTGGGGCTTCAAAGCCAGGAACCAAGCGCTTGTATGAGTTAACGATCGGATTACATACTGCCGTGTACGCCCGCGCGTGTTTCAAAAGACCTGCTAAGAATTGGTAGGCAGTTTTGCTAAGTTTCATTGGACCATCTTCATCGTAGAAGACATTGCCTTCATCATTGAACAATGACATGTTGCAGTGCATACCAGAACCATTGATTCCATAAAGTGGTTTTGGCATGAATGTCGCATGTAAGCCATGCTTACGAGCAATCGTTTTAACAACTAATTTGAAGGTTTGGATATTGTCGCATGCTTCAATTGCATCTGCATATTTAAAGTCGATCTCGTGTTGTCCAGGAGCTACCTCATGGTGAGAAGCCTCTACTTCAAAGCCCAAGCTTTCAAGTTCTAACACAATATCACGGCGGCAGTTTTCACCTAAGTCAGTTGGTGCAAAATCGAAGTATCCACCTTTGTCATTTAAGTCCAGTGTTGGGTCGCCATTTTCATCCATTTTGAATAAGAAAAACTCTGGCTCAGGTCCTAAGTTAAATGAAGTGAAACCAAATTCCTCCATTCCTTTAAGGATACGCTTCAAATTCCCACGTGGATCCCCAGGGAATGGTGTACCATCCGGGCTGTAAATATCACAAATCAAACGACCTACTTTTCCATGATCACTTTCCCATGGGAAAATCATCCAAGTAGACAAATCTGGGTATAGGTACATATCGCTTTCTTCAATACGAACAAACCCTTCAATAGATGAACCGTCGAACATCATTTTGTTGTCTAAAACTTTTTCCAATTGGCTAACAGGTACTTCAACATTCTTGATCGTTCCAATAACATCAGTAAACATCAGACGTAAAAAGCGGACGTTTTCTTCATCTACAATTCGTTTGATATCTTCTTTACTTAGGTCTCTTTTCGGCATAATATCTAATCCCTTCCTCGCACTTCATTTTTTTATATTCCACAATCACTATAGCTTAGGCCCTTGCGATTGATATGGATTTTGTTGATGTAACCCACCTTGAGTCAGCATTTCATCATAAAAAATACGACGAACATCTTTGTCAGTCAATGGTGGTTTCTCTTTGGCAGCTTTGACCTCTTCTTGACGCATTTGGTAGACACGCTTGATTCCTGCCATATTCAGTCCATCAGATAAATAATCTTTTATTTCCAGCAGCACATCAATGTCATTTAGAGAATACATCCTACGGTTGCCTTCACTTCGTTCCGGGTGAATCAATTCTTGCTCCTCATAGTACCGAATCTGCCTTGCAGTCAAATCTGTTAACTTCATAACCGTACCAATTGGAAAAACAGCAAGCGAACGTCGCAATTCTTTTTCCCGCATAACATCTCCTCCTTGTTTTTTGATGTTGAAAAAAGGATACCATCCGATAGACCAGTCGTCAAGGGTTAATGTTAGATTTCCTTACATAGATTTTCCGAACGTTCGCTTTTACAATAAAAACCCCATGAAATCAATCTTTTCAGAACTATCAAAAATTTGTTATACTAGAAGAAAAATTGAAGCGGGTGTGAAAATGGATAAATTTATGATTGGCGAATCCGTTCAAATAAAGCAAGGGTTTCAAATGGCAGGTTATTTAGGGATCATCGTAAAGTATTTTGAAAAGAACCATACCTATCTGATACGCTTTAGTCCTGATCAAGAACTGCTCTTCCCAGAGGAAGCTTTTGAAGTGAAAAGATCATAAAAAAAACCGAAATCAAATGATTTCGGTTTTTTTTATTGATGATAAACTTCATTCACCGCATTTGTTACCGCAACTTTGACATGTTCAAAAGTCAATCCACCTTGCAAATATAAGGAATAGGGCTCTCTTAATGGTCCGTCAGCACTCAATTCAATACTTGCTCCTTGAATAAATGTCCCAGCCGCCATGATGATGTCATCTTCATATCCAGCCATGTAAGATGGGATCGGCGCAACATAAGCATCAATCGGTGAATATTTTTGGATTGCTTGGCAAAATTGGATCATCTTCTCACGATCGCCAAAATCAATCAGTTGGATCAAATCGGTCCGTGGCTGATCCCATTTAGGTGTGGAATGTAACTGATATTCAGCCAGCAATGCTGAAGAAAAAACCGCTCCTTGAATTGCTTGACTGACGACATGAGGCGCCAAGAAAAAGCCTTGAAGCATATCAAAAACACTTCCAAGCATCGCTCCACCCTCAGCACCAACGCCCGGGGTGGTTAAGCGATAGGCACAGCGTTCAATCAATTCTTGCCTTCCAACGATGTATCCACCTGTTTTAGCGATACCGCCACCAGGATTTTTGATCAGTGAACCCGCCATCAAATCTGCACCAACTTGAGTCGGCTCCAGTAACTCAGCAAATTCGCCATAACAATTATCAACAAAGATCACGACATGCGGTGCTATGCTTTTGACAAAATCACACATCTCTTTAATCTTCTCAATCGTGAATGACGGACGTGAAGCATAGCCGCGAGACCGTTGGATCGCAACAACCTTTGTTTTGTCGGTGATTTTTTCCTTAACACCTGCAAAATCAACGCTGCCATCTTCCAAAAGGTCCACTTTATCATAACCAATATTGTATTCCTTGAATGAACCGATGCCGTTTCCTTGGATACCGATCACTTCCAACAATGTATCATAGGGTGTACCTGTAATATACAGCAGGTCATCTCCGGGGCGCATCACTCCGAATAGAGAGGTAGCGATTGCATGGGTGCCTGAAACGATTTGCGGGCGAACCAATGCGGCTTCCGCTCTAAAAGTTTGAGCATAAACAGCTTCCAGCACATCTCTTCCCTGATCATCATTCCCATAACCTGTCGAAGGGAGAAAATGACTTTCTGAGACATGATTTTCCCGAAATGCGCCTAGTACTTTTGCTTGATTCGACAGAGCTATTTCTCTAACTTCCTGTAATCTATCAGCGATTTTTTGATCAATATGATCGATTTTCTCAACCAGCTCTGGTGCTAGATTAGTTGTCCAATTCATCTTCCATTCTCCTAATCCAAAGAGACTTTTTCTTAGCGAATCCTCGAACGATGTACTGTTCTTTTTCTTCATCAAAGTTTTCACTCAAGACAAGGGTCTCTCGTTTCATCTCACTTAACGCCTGACCTTCATTTGCATTCAGGGTCAGCATATATGGTTCCAATAAGTTCATGATTTCCCGCTTGATCGCTTCAGCCAACAGCTCCTTACCCTTATTGGTCTTAGCAGAGATCAACACGCTAGGGAACAAGGTCGGTGTGAAGGAAAAATCATCGATTCGATCAGCCTTATTATAGATCGTAAGCATAGGAATATCATCCATTTCGAGTTCTTTTAGCAAATCAATGACGGTCTTTTCTTGTTGTTGACGATCTTCAGCACTGGCATCGACAATATGTAACAAAAGATCCATTCCTTTACTTTCTTCCAAGGTGGACTGAAAGGCATCGACTAATTGAGTCGGCAAATCTTGAATGAATCCAACTGTATCCGTGATGGTTGTTTCCATCCCCTGAGGCAAATGCCAGCGTTTTGTAAGCGGGTCTAAGGTCGCGAACAATTGATCTTCCGAATACGTATCGGCATTCGTTAATAGATTTAAAATGGTAGACTTCCCGGCATTGGTGTAGCCGATCAGACCCATTTGAAAAATACTCGATTGCTGCCGTTTTTGACGGCTTCGTTCACGATGTGCTTCAACTTCTTTTAATTCTTTTTTTATTGCAGAAATCCGACGGCGAATGTGGCGCCGATCTGTTTCCAATTTTGTTTCACCGGGACCACGAGTACCAATCCCACCACCAAGACGAGACAAGCTGTGTCCTTGTCCAACAAGCCGCGGTAGTAAATAGTCTAACTGCGCCAATTCAACTTGGAGTTTTCCTTCCTTGGAACGTGCGCGCTGGGCAAAAATATCCAAAATTAACTGGATACGATCAATGACTGGTACACCAACTTGTTCTTCAATAGTTTGGCTTTGACGCGGGGATAGTGCATGGTTGAAGATTACTAATTCTGCTTCATGAGCTTCCACAAGCTGTGTCAGCTCCTCCAATTTTCCCTTTCCGATGATCGTTTGGCGATCAACTTTGGGGCGTTTTTGAGTTAATGAAAAAACTATCTCGCCATGAGCCGTTTTCGTTAGTCCGGCCAACTCATGCATTGATTCTAAATAGTTATATTTACTCTCGTCTGTCTCGACGCCGACTAAAATGACTCTTTCTGACAATCCGTTTCCTCCTATTTATTGATAATATATTTTCCATGCAAAAAAACTCGGGTTTGTTCTTTGATGATCTACCTTATTATTTTGATAATTACGCGAACTCTCAATCCTCATCTATTGACGGTTCGTCTATTAACCATTTTGCAATATCTGTTTCGATCTCTTTAATTGTTTCCGGCTGATGGACGAGGTCATACCAATGAACCGACATGCGATTGCGAAACCAGGTCAACTGACGCTTAGCATATCGGCGTGAATGTAGCTTTACTTCTTCTAGGGCTGTATCCAGCGAAATCTCGCCTGAAAAATAGGGAAATAATTCTTTATAACCGATTCCCTGTGCCGCTTGCACATCAGGTGTTTCCGCTAATTGTTTGGCTTCATTTAACAATCCTTGTTGCACCATAAGGTCGACACGTTGATTGATCCGATCGTACAAAACAGCCCGATCTGTATTAAGGCCGATCAAAAAACTATCATAAAGTTTTTGTGGCTGTTCTTTGGGTGCCAATATTGAATGTCCGGTCAGTTGGAAAACCTCTAACGCTCGAATCATTTTTTTGCGATTATTGTAATGAATCTTTTCTGCAGCTAGTGGATCTTGGGTCTGCAATTTTTCCCATAAGGCTTGGTTGCCTTTTTCTGCGGCGTATGCCTCTAATTCTTTTCGCAACGAATCATCTTCTGGTTCACCTTCACTGCCGAGCTTGTAATCCCATAATAAAGACTGGATATACAGCCCTGTTCCACCAACAATTATTGGCAGCTTTCCGCGGCGACTGATATTCTGAATCGCCTGTCTGGCGGTCGCCTGAAAATCCGCCGCTGAGTAGCTTTCATCAATATCGCGAACATCAATCAAATGATGGGGAATCCCTGCCATCTCTTCTTCCGTGACCTTCGCTGTACCAATATCCAATCCTCGATACACCTGCATAGAATCGCCGCTGATAATCTCGCCATTAAAACGTTTTGCCAGATCAATACTCAAACTTGTTTTACCTACAGCAGTCGGTCCTACAATCGCAATCACTTTCATTGATTGTACCTGCTTCTAGTCCGAATTGCTTTTTCCGGAAAGTCGGTAATAACCCCTGCTAAATTCTTTTCAAAACAGGTCATCAACGTTTCATATAGATTTGGTGTCCACGGACGGATCGCTTTGGTAAAATTGTTTACGATTTCTGGATGTTGTTTTACCCAATCAGAGCTTGGATGCAGTCCTTCAATAAAATCCGTGTCTAAAACGATTTGATATTTTTCCAAGTCGTTTTTCTGAATCAGATCGTATTGCGCCTCTGGTTCATACTCATGCATAATACGTAACGAATCAAGATTAAAACTTGCGTACCAATAGGTAAAAGGCCACTCTTTACTGGTCATGACATCTGAGATCTTTTCTTCGATTCCTGGGTAGTGGAATTTATTGGTCTTGATCTCGATACATAAAAAACCGCGGAACCTCATCTGCAGCAATAAGTTCAATACCTCTTGTAAGGTTGAAATCTTTGTCGCTTGATATTTCTTATCGAACCAGCTGCCGGCATCTAATTCCTTGATTTCCTCCAGCGTCATTTCCCGGATCAACCCTTTTCCATCCGTGGTACGATCAACGCTTTCGTCATGAATAACGACTAATTGCTGATCCGCTGTTAGATGGACATCCAGTTCGATACCGTCTGCACCAGTTCTTACTGCTTCCATAAAGGCAGGCAACGTGTTCTCTGGATGAGTTCCAGCACTCCCGCGATGGGCAATAACTACTGTCATCTATTCTTCACCTCGTTCGTAATCACAAATTTTTGTGTAAAACTATTTAACTGTATTTCCCCGCCAAATGTATGAACAGACTTATTGTACGTTGAAATAGCGCAAGGGTTGTTTAGTTGAACGAGATAATTGTTGTTTTTTCTCGTCTAAAATCTCAATCAGCTGCTCAGAGAAAGTCTCCATAACAATGCGACCGCCCTTATACGTGTAACCACCGATTTTAACTGTTTCTTCAGGTGATAAAATAACCTTCCGATGCGAAATATTTTTGAAGAATTCTTCAATCAAATAATTTGGTAAATAAAAATTATTTTGGGATGTAAAGGAATTTAAATAAATGAAATCATCAATCGTGATATAGCAATCATCAAATGAGTTGAACGTTACGTAATCCTGCATAAGAACGTTTCGTTTAGATAAAATCTCATTGACCTTTTTGTTCAAGAGATTAATCGTTTCAATTTCCTTTACCTGATGTTCCAGCTCTCTTTCACGTTTATGGCGCAGGTCGATATACTTAAAAACAAAGAAGACTGCAATTCCTGTAATACCTGCCCCGATCAATACGCCGATTAGTCCAATAAATGCGATTTCCACGCTTTTCCCTCCTATTTCTTATTGCTGGAATTATTTTTTCAAATAAAACCTAACGTCAGCACGTCTATCATTTCACTAAAAATGTTACTTTCTTCCACATTGCAAAAGTGAAACTGACATCCGGTTCTCTGCGCTATTAATAGTACCATATTTTCATGTTTCTAGGATAGCTAGACCCGCTTAAAAAAAACAAGCCTTCTATTTGACCAAAACTGACCAACGTTGTATACTTTCTTTATGTTTTAGCAATCTAACCCTGTTTGTGCTAAAATAATTTACGAACAATATTTTAAGGAGGATTCACTATGAATTTAGTTCCTACAGTCATTGAACAATCATCTCGTGGCGAACGTGCTTACGACATTTACTCTCGTCTTTTGAAAGACCGCATCATCATGTTAAGCGGAGAAGTAAATGACGATATGGCGAACACTATCATCGCCCAATTACTCTTCTTGGATGCCCAAGATTCTGAAAAAGATATTTATCTTTACATCAACTCACCAGGCGGCAGTGTATCTGCCGGCTTAGCAATTTTTGATACGATGAACTTTGTTAAGGCTGACGTACAAACAATCGTCCTTGGTATGGCAGCTTCAATGGGAAGCTTCCTATTAACTGCTGGTGCAAAGGGCAAACGTTTTGCTTTGCCAAATGCCGAGATCATGATTCATCAACCTCTTGGCGGAGCTCAAGGTCAAGCGACTGAGATCGAAATCGCTGCTCGCCATATCTTAAAAACACGCGAACGTTTGAACAATATCTTGTCTGAACGTACTGGACAACCAATTGAAGTCATTGAACGTGATACAGATCGTGACAACTTCATGACCGCCGAAGAAGCGAAAGCATACGGCTTGATCGACGAAGTAATGGAAAACAGCAGCTCTTTAAGCTAAGCGATTAAAAACCGAGGATTCTTCCTCGGTTCAGACTGTAGACAAAAGACGTCTCGAACTCGTAATTTGAGTTTGGGACGTCTTTTTATCTGATTTCTTTCGAAATTCAGGACAAAAAAATAAAGGCTCCTTACCTTTCCATAGCCAGGTGGCTAATTTCTTTAAATTCATTGCAGCAAACAC